>DHAH01000094.1:3704-7952 GCA_002397345.1 Clostridiales bacterium UBA4959 | reverse complement strand
CGGTCTGGGGCTGAACGCGGCGCTTCAAGACCCGTGGATGACGCTACATCCGCCGCTTGTCTTTATTTCATACAGCGCGATGGCGATCCTTTTCTCCCTTTCCGCGACCGTTCATAAAATTCATTCACCAAAAAAAATAGCCCTCTGGCTGCGGATAAGCTGGATATTCCTCGGCGCGGGTATATTGTCGGGCAGCATCTGGGCGTATCGCGCTTTAGGCTGGGGAGGATATTGGGCGTGGGACCCTATAGAGAACGCGGCGCTTGTGCCATGGCTGATAATGTGTGTATACATGCATAATAAAAAATACGATGCCTATCCGGTTTGCATTGTACCTTTTCCTGTCGCCTGTTTCGGCGCGTTTGTCGCACGAAGCGGAGTTTTAGAGAACCTGTCCGTACACGCGTATTCAGACGGAAACACCATAGTCTCAATTATTTTATTATGTTTTATAATCGGAGCGGCTTTATACCTCGTTATCACCAAAATCCGCGTTCGGAAAAGCGGAAAACAAACGGAGGGCGCTTTTACATCGTTTACATATATAAAGAAAAGCGTTTCCTGCGCTCTTTTCGGTTATGCCACGTTGATTTTTATCGGGACGGTCGCTCCGGTTTTCTTGAAAACAGAAACGCCGGCCGTATATTTTACCGTCGTCAGCGTGATTTTTGTTGTGGCATACAACCTTCTGCTGCTTTTTAATGAGCTGGATTGGCTGAAGAAACGCGGGCTGTATATGGCAGTAATAAGTACTGCGCTCGTTATCGCCGTCATGGCGGTATCCCGCTCCGATAAATTCGGATGGCTTATGCTGCTGTGGAGCTGTCTTATGCCGCTTTCTTTATGGCTTGCCTCCGGATTTCCGAATGGCTGGAAATATCATCTTATGCACCTGGGGATATCGCTCATGATAATAGGCGCCGTCACCTCATCCGCGTTGTGCGGCGAAGGCTATGTCATTGCGCCGCGCGACAGCGGTCAAGTCGTCATCTCGGGGACAAAAATTACGCTGACAGAACTGTTAAAAACAGATGTGGTGATAAAAACCTCTCCCCTGAACGACATAATTATCAGGCGTTCGCAAATCACAGAGCTGGCTCAGGACGGATACCTGATACCTTATGTAACAAAACCTTTGATTATTTTATTCTGGCTCGGCGGAGCTGTCACCGTCGCCGCTCCGGTCGGCTTTGTTTTATCAGAATATTTTATAAAAAAGAAAGCGAGCGGTTCGGCGGAATAATTTATCACTTTTTCAATCTTAAAAATTCCAAAGCGGGATGATATTACTTGTAATCTCCGGCGTTTTATGATATTATGGTAAAAGCGAATATATTTAAAACTAATTTGTAATAATATAAAAAACAAAGGAGATATTTTTATGCCTAATGTTAAATTTGGTGTAACCGCCAAGAGCGGGAACAGCACAAAAACAGAAGTTGTTGCAAGAGGGTTTAAAATCACAATTGACGAACCGGAAAATCTGGGCGGTACAAATGCCGGAGCGAATCCCGTAGAGTATGTGCTCGCCGCACTGTCAGGCTGCCTTAATGTGGTTGGTCATCTTATTGCCAAAGAGATGGGATTCAAGCTTAACAGTTTGGAAATTGCTTTGGAGGGAGATTTAGATCCGGCGAAATTCACAGGCAAGTCCGCGAATGGCAGGGCAGGTTATAATGAAATCAGAGTAACTATGAAACCTGACACAGACGCGGATAAAGCGACATTGGAAAAATGGCTTAAAGCTGTGGAAAACAGATGTCCTGTAAGCGATAACATTTCTAATCCCACCCCTTTGCACATTACGCTGGGTTAAGTTCTTAATTATATAAAAATAGCAAGGCGCCCTTCGATTAAATTATCGCAGGGCGTCCTGCTTATTTTTTGTAATTGTTATACAATTTTCAGTCGGGCGTTTTATACATTGTCCGCACGGCGCGACGGATTTCCTGATAACTTGTGCAGCGGCATAGGTTGGATTGCAGCCAATCCTCGATTACGCTCTCCTCCGGCATGACCGGATTCTGTGTTTTAAGCGCGTGGCATACCATCAAAAAACCCGAGGTACAATAGCCGCATTGAAAAGCGTCCATATCAACGAACGCTGTTTGTATCGGTGCTATACCGCCCAGCCCTTCCACGGTCAGGATGTCATGCCCTTCCGCTTCCACCGCAAGCATCAGGCAGGATTTAATTGGCCAGCCGTCCGCGACTACTGTGCATGACCCGCAGTCGCCGTTCAGACAGCCTGGTTTAGCGCCGGTTAAGCCAAGCTGTTCTCTCAGCACATCCAGCAGCAAGTCAGAAGGGCGAACCGTAACCTCATGAGTCTCGCCGTTTATCCTGAGTTTGATAACCACTTTTCCTTCATAACAAAGCATTGTCCCAATCCTCCAATAGCTCCTCGAGCGTGTTTTTAAGCACAAACAGCCGATATTCGCCCGTACCCTCGCCATCGCTGTAAGCGGATTCGGGTAAAAGCCCCGCCGCGTTTTCCGCTCTCTCGGCACAGGATTTCGTTCGGTCGTTTAAAACAGCCTCGATTTGTTCGCTGCGGAACGGATACGAGCACACACCCGAAAACGCTATGCGTATATTTCCGTCCTTCCAAATTGCCGCAAGGCTGACTAACGGATAATCGATTTTTTCATTCGCTGTCTTTTTTATATGAGCATGGCGCGCGGACAGCGCCCAAACAGGCACGCCTACCTGTACGATCAGCTCGCCGGGCTTAAATTGCATCCGTCCGTTAAAAACATTCTTAAAAGGCAGAATACGTTCTCCCTCCGGGCCGAAAAGCGTGATTTCAGCGTCGGAAATTAACAGCGGCAGGCTTGTCTCTCGATATATAATGGTGCCGCTTAAATTACCGCCTAATGTTATCCTGCACTGATTTGTATGGTCGGCGATTCTTCCGCACGAAAGCCCCAGTAGAGGGAACAATCCGGAGTTGTGAATTTGGGTCAGCGTGCACACAGAGCCGAGGTGCAGCATTTGGATGTCTTTTACCAATAAAGCGCAGTCCGGAATATTTTTGATATCGATAACGGCTTGCGGCTGAATGCTTCCGACACGGCACATGGTTATGGTTTCGCTTCCCCCCGCGTAATAAACCGCGCCTTTGCCGCCGGACTGCAGTTCCGCGAAAATATCCACGGCTTCTTTAAGCGAATCCGGACGGTAATAGATAAAATTGAATGGTATCATCGAGCTTCCTCCGACGGCGTACGCCAGATTATTTCCGGCGTTAAGGGCAGCGTGACAAGCTGCTTTCCGAAAGCGGCGGAGAGCGCGTTCCCAAGCGCCGCGGGCATACCGATTATTCCGTGCTCCGCAAAGCCGCGGATTCCATACGGCGACGGACCTTCCGGCGTTTCTACAAAACCGACACGGTAATCCGGCTCCTGTCCGATATGCAATATTTTATAGGTGCGAAGGTTGGGCAGCTTTGGTATGCCGTCCTTGTCATAGAGAAAAGCTTCGCGGCTGGACAGGCTGATCCCCAGCGCCATTCCGCCGGATATGATCGCGCGCATGGATTCGGGGTTGATCGCCTTGCCTATATCGATTACGGTTGACGCGTTCAGAATTCGGTACATATACGTCTTTAAATCGGCTTCAATTTCTATGACCTGCGCTCCAAGCGTCCATTCGGGACCGGTTTTGCCTTTTCCTGTCTGCGGGTCGAGCATGCAAAGACCCTTCAGCATAAATCCGCCGCGTCCCAAAACCGGTTCTCCGACAGATTCGCCTGTCTCCGCTTTATAGCCTTGAACTATGTCTTTAAATTCTATATACTGTTTGGGATTGTTTTTTGGAAAAACACGGCCGCCCGCGACCTCTACTTCGCTTGGAGGACAGCCGAACGCTTGTGAGCCGTTGCTGCGCAACTGGTCTAATAAATCATCCGCTGCCCGTATTACGGCGTTCCCCGCCATATGCTCGGAAAGGCTTGCGACTGTTTTCCAATGCTCGGGAGCGGAACGGGTATCGACGGATTTAATAACATGGACCTGGTCTATTCCGATTTTTAATTTTTCAGCGAGCATTTGCGCCAAATGCGTCAGCCCGTTGGAACCCATTTCTACAACGCCTGTTTGAAGATTGACGCTTCCATCGGGATTGCAGGTGACAAGCGCCCCCGATATGGCGTCGGTCGGCGGATTCTCGGTCTTCCAGAAGCAGGAGGCCCCCTTTGCGCGCACAGTATTTTCTTTTATCGGAACAGCTCTCTCGCCGTCCCAATCC
>DHAH01000094.1:1987-3610 GCA_002397345.1 Clostridiales bacterium UBA4959 | reverse complement strand
TTTATCGGAACAGCTCTCCCGCCGTCCCAATCCGAAAGCTGTTTTATATTTTCAAGACATTGCACTAAATTTCCTGTAAGGCTGGGCGTGCATACGACCTGTGTCGGGGTCAGGTTTCCGGGGCGTATAGCGTTTCGGATGCGCAATTCCAGCGGATCAAGCGAGCATTTCAGCGCCAGCATATCCAACGCCCGCTCGATGCAAAAGGTATATGATTCGTGTGAAAATCCGCGGAAGGAGGTCGAATAAGTGTGGTTTGTATATACGCACAGCGCGTCACACGTTAAATTTTCGATATTATACGGGCCTGTGCAATCCACTGCGGCGGCTTTCGCCATATACGGCGAAATATCGGCATAAGCTCCGCAGTCCAGCCGGTAGGTCAACTCCGCCGCTTTGATATGACCCTCTTTATCCGCGCCGATTTTTACATATGCTTCAATTCCCATACGGCAGGGCGCGGCAGCCATATCATGTTCTCTCGGAATTGTGAGCCTTACCTCTTTTCCTCCGACGCTTCGCGAAGCCAGATAAGCCAATATTTCAAGCGTGACGGGCGCTTTGCCCCCGAAACCTCCGCCCACAAAAGGAACGCATACCTGTATTTTACCGGCTGGGATATTGAACGCGTTGGCGATCTGCTTTCGCACTGAGTATGGAGCCTGTGAAGTGGTGATTATTATTACATCGCCGTCGGGTGTTATTTCCGCGCGTGCTGTCCGCACCTCCATGGCGAGGTGATCGGTGGGCGGCAAAAAGAAATGCCGCTCCACGATATAATCACAGTGTTTGAACGCTTCCGCGGCGTTGCCCTTCCGCATACGGTACCGGCTTGCGATATTGGTCCCGATTTCGGGATAAATATCGGTTAATACCTTTTTATATTCGTCCATCTTTTTATGCAGGACCGGAGCTTCCATAGCCAGCGACTGCGAAGGGGTGAGCACTATCGGCATCGGTTCATAATCCACTTTTATTTGCCGTACCGCTTCCTCCGCCGTAGGCTTGTCCTGCGCCACAACGATTGCGACAGGCTCTCCGGCATAACGCACTACATCCCGCGCGAGCGCCGGACGATCCTGAAATAAAGGCCCGAATAATTCCGGGCAATCCATACCGGTTATAACGGCTTTAACGCCGTTAACACCTAAAGCGCCGGACACATCAATATTTAAAATCCGGGCGTGAGCATAGGTGCTGGTAAGCAGCCGGGCGGTCAGAATTCCCGTAACAGGCAAATCATCTGTATATATGGCTCTGCCCGTAACTTTTTCCCACGCGTCAATGCGCCTGATGCTTTTTCCGATTACTGTATCCAAAGATAATAATCATCCTTTATTATTTTTCACGTTGATATGTTATTTCAGCATAAACTGCAGTACGATATTCATGCAGAGTAAAAACGCCGTAAACCCGGTCATAAACAGAGAAGTGAAATGGTCGGACATAGCGCCGCGCCAGACCGAGATCCGCCGCTCTATAATTTCAAGCGGTTTTATCAGATAAGCCATAAGCAGATACCCGATGAAAATTATAACGCTCGTGACAAGTTTTTGTATTATAAAAAACGAGATGAATTTATCCGCGCTGCTTATCACCGAAATTTCCCGCATCCAGCCCGGG
>DHAH01000094.1:0-1836 GCA_002397345.1 Clostridiales bacterium UBA4959 | reverse complement strand
CCCGGGACGAGGAAAAACAAATATAAAATATATGCAAAACGCCAGCCGGTGTTCATTGCCAGAACGGCAAGCGCTTTCACAAACGGATTTTCGCGTTTATCCGCCGATAAACGGTCGAGCGCCAAAGTCGCGGCGGCCATTAAAAGCGTTTCTAAAACAATGGAAACCGCCGGATTGATAACCCTGTCAACGTTGCCGGGCAAAAAAAGATTGAGCATTTTAACCGCCGAGCAAAACAGACCGAGATAAATTATCGAGGACGCCCGCTTTGTTTTATGATATACAGCAGCCATAAAGAAGCATGCGACCGGATACCACACCATCCAGCTATATCCGAACGAAACAGAATGAAGCAGATATCCGACTGTGGCTTCAAATATGCCCCACAAGGCGCCACATAAGATTATATTGAGAAAAACATAGTATTTTTCTTTTTTGTTATTACCGGTCACAGGTTCATCCTCCGCTTCACATATTGCTTTAATTTTATGCGTTTGGAGGATAAAAAATGCCAAAATGAAGCTTATTCAGAGCTGATGAGCAAATAATCCCCGTTTTTCAACTGCAGAACATTCGCTTTCAGCGCTTTTCCAAGGTCTGCAACACAGGTTTTTCTTTCGTTTTCATCGGTGATGAACAGGGTCAGGGGATTTCCGGTTATCACTCTTTTTTCATCGCCTGTTATATATGCCAATATTTCAACAGTGTTTTTATTCATTATCGCCATCGCCGCCTCCTTTATTTATTGCCGATTTTACGGCTGCTTTCCAATACCGGTGTTTTCTTCACTGCGTTTATTACCCCGGTTACATTATGAATCATCGGGACAAACGCTATGATAATTTGTCCTGTTTTTATATTATTATGTGTGAATTGGTACTTTTTTAAACCAAAGGAACGAATAGCCTCAAATAAAATAGCCTGCTGCTGCCCAAGTTTGTTGAGCGTCACTTGAAAATTGGTTTTATCGGGAGTAAGAACAACCGCGATCCCTTCATTTAAAAATAATTCCCGGCTCATATCTGTGCCCAGAAAGTTTGTGACAAACATGCCGTCCACATATAGTTCCGACTGCTCCACGGTTATATTGCCCTCGGTTATGGTGCAGATGTCGCCGACTGTTTTGCCTTTGGTGAGCAGTTTAAGCGTATATGTCACGGCAAGACCGGTTAACAGACCGATGATGCAGTCAATATACAATTTGTCCATATAGAATATCTTCATGACGAAAACGGTAAAAAATGAGGTTAAAAGAGAAATATAGTTTCTCGACTCATATGTTTTAGCTATACCATCGATATAAGATTCGCCCCGTTTGGCGTATTCCGTGTCCTCCAGCGTTGTAAGACTTTCGCTTTCAAGCTTCCGTATGTCCCGAAATTGTTGTATCGCAAGCGCTAAAAATGTAACCGCGGTGAAATCTTCAATCATTATCGCGGGAATAGCCACGGCGCCTAAAATTGACGCTATAAACCCGGTCACCAGATTTATGAACACGCCGCCCGGGAAACTGGGATTTTGCCTGTTATCCACATGCAGTGTGATTACCCGCGCGACGGTGCCCATAATAATACCGCTCAATATTAAAATAATATCCGAATATTGTAAGCTCTTTAACGTCTCCATAAGTAGCTCCTTCAGTATAATAAGACCTGTTTTAAAAACATATAGTTAGGTTTTACAGAGCTTTTAAAATTATACTTCACCGGAAGATGAAAAGCTGCGCAGCGGCGTTCCGCATAAAACAGGCTTCGGCGGATAATATTAAAAACAATTCTTTTTACAGGGTTTCAAATGAAATATATATATAAACTTAAGGCAACACCGCATAAAAAA
>DHAH01000032.1:8048-8224 GCA_002397345.1 Clostridiales bacterium UBA4959 | reverse complement strand
GGAACCGCAAACAATGGCAATATCCAACAATATATATTATACTTTTTTCAAATTACAAAGTCTTTGCTGTGAAAAGCTACCATATCTCTTTTGTAAACAATCTGTGCATCCGACTATTAAATCGGATGCACAGATTGTTTTTATTAACCCAGTATTGCGGGGGTGCGGGGGTGGTC
>DHAH01000032.1:7630-7943 GCA_002397345.1 Clostridiales bacterium UBA4959 | reverse complement strand
GGTGGTCTTACCACCCCCGCACGTATCTCCGTATCCCCCGAATCCTCAGTTGGTATTACCCTTGCGGATGTCAACGCGTTTGATCTTGCCGCTGATTGTTTTCGGCAGCTCGGTTACAAACTCGACAATGCGCGGATATTTATAGGGCGCGGTGTGCTTTTTCACGTACTCCTGCACTTCTTTTTTAGATTCTTCGGTGACGGTGTAGCCCTTTACAGGTACGATTGTCGCTTTCACGATCTGCCCGCGTATCTCGTCGGGTACTCCGGTGATGGCGCATTCCAGTACAAAGGGCAGCTCCATGATCACGCTC
>DHAH01000032.1:0-7480 GCA_002397345.1 Clostridiales bacterium UBA4959 | reverse complement strand
AGGGCAGCTCCATGATCACGCTCTCGATTTCAAACGGCCCAATGCGGTAACCGGACGATTTGATAAGATCATCGCTGCGTCCCACATACCAGAAATAACCGTCCTCGTCGCGCCATGCCATATCGCCGGTGTGATAAAAGCCGCCTGTCCATGCTTTTGTCGTCGCTTCAGCATCATTGTAATATTCTTTAAATAAACCGCAGGGAACGCCTTTATCTACACGTATTACAATCTCACCCGTTTCGCCTGTAGGAACGCTTTTTAAATCACTGCCCACAAGATCGACGTCATACAGAGGCGTAGGTTTGCCCATCGAGCCGGGCTTTTCTTTCACGCCGACAAGGTTTGCGATTGACAGCGTCGTTTCGGTTTGACCAAAGCCTTCTTTGAGCGCTATACCGGTCGCGTCGAGGAATTTTTGATATACCTCGGGGTTGAGCGCCTCGCCCGCAACGGTTGCGTATTTAATTGACGAGAGGTCGTATTTAGACAAATCTTCGCGTATGAAGAAACGGTACATCGTCGGAGGAGCGCAGAAGGTGTTGATGTTGTATTTCGCGAACATGGGCAATATGTCCGCGGCGTCGAACTTATCGAAATCGTATGTGAACACCGCGCTGCCGCACAGCCATTGACCGTAGAGCTTGCCCCACAGCGCCTTGCCCCAGCCGGTATCGGAGATGGTGAAGTGCAGACCGCCGTCGGTGACATTGTGCCAATATTTCGCGGTGATAAAATGACCGAGCGGATATTTATGATTGTGCAGCACTACTTTTGGATAACCTGTCGTGCCTGAACTAAAGAATTCAAGCAGATCATCACTGCCGCAGGGAGTATCTGTGCTGCGCTCGAAGGTATCAGAGCATAACGCGGATTCTTCGTCGTAGAAATGCCAGCCTTCGCGCGGCTTTTTCACGCTGATAAGCACGCGCACCGACGGCGAGGCGGGAAACGCGGCTTCAGCTTCGGCGGCTACATCGCCGTCGGAGGTGCAGATCAGCGCGGCGACGCCGGCTTTATTGAAACGGTATTCAAAATCTTTTTGCATGAGCAAATTTGTAGCCGGAATCGCGACCGCGCCCAGCTTGTGCAGTCCGAGTATGCACGCCCAGAAATGCCAGTGGCGTTTAAGCACGAGCATGACTCTGTCGCCCCGCCCGATCCCGAGCGATTTGAAATAATTCGCCGCCTGCGAGGACAGTCGATTTATATCTCCGAATGTAAACCGCCGTTCTTCATGCTCGGCAGAGATATGCAGCATGGCAAGTTTATCGGGCGTTTCCCGCGCTATTCTTTCCACACAATCGAAGGCGAAATTGAAACGCTCGGCGGTCGGAAATTCTATACTGGCAAGCGTGCCGTCGCGTTCGGTCGCGACCGCGAAGTCGCCGTATTTTATAGATTTTTGTTCCGGTATGGCACGTTTCACAGCTGCGGAATCATATGCAGACGCGCGGCCAAGCGCGTCTGTGACAACCGCTATGAACTCGCAGTCGCTCCCCTCTGCCGCGATCATACCATGGGGTTCAGAGCTGTCATAATAAATAGAGTCCCCGGCATTTAACACTGTGACATGCCCCGCTACCTCGACCTTTAAGGTGCCGCGCAGCACAAAATCAAACTCTTCGCCGATGTGAGATGACAGCGGTATGGGCTGTGACTGTGCGCCCTCGTCATACGGAACGCGCACTAAAAACGGTTCGGACAGTCTGGAAGCGAACGACGGCGCCAAATGCTCGTATTTGAAGCCGCGCCGGCGCTCCAGCGGCATTCCCTCGCCCGCGCGGACGACCGAAAATGTTTTAAGCCGTGCGTCCTCGCCTTTGATGAGCGCGGTGATGTCGACGCCGAATGTACGCGCGCAGTTATGGATAAATGTGAATGAAAAATCGGTTTCACCCGATTCGGCTTTCAAATATTCGGCTTCGCTTACACCTGTGATTTGAGCCATACGGGCGGCGGTTATACCGCTTATAGCGCGCAGCTCGGCGATACGCGACGCAATCAGCTTGATTTGTGTGTCCATGATATGTTAATTTCCTCCCGAAATTATTATAAAATGATTTTATGTAAAATTGTGTGAATTTATCCAATAAAAAAACTCCCGCCCCTATTGGGACGAGAGTTATATTCCCGCGTTACCACCCAAATTGACGCCATCAGGCGTCCTCTTAAAAGAGATCCATCAATCTCTGCACCTTAACGCGGCGCACCGCTGTATAACTATACAGCCTACAGTTATACAGCGTTATTATAAACGTCACAACTTGTCCGCATACCGCGGTTCGGTTATGCCACATCGGGAGTGATCTGCTTTTTAGATTACGTCGTCCCGTTTCACCGACCCGGGACTCTCTGCTGACGCGTATCTAAACGCCGTCTCCGTCATTGCGTTTGTATGATTTATATTATAATATCACAATTCCAACAAATTGTCAATATAAAGAATTAAAAAATATTACCGTGAGTATTTACATTTATTGTTGCAATATTAATCGAATTAATGTGCATTATAACATAATATGCTATTTCCGCTATTGACAATTCGCTTTAATTGGATTATAATTGATAAAAAATTGGGAGATTGTTATTCATGAAAACGATAAAAGTATTATTTCAAGGCGACAGTATCACCGATGCCGGACGTGACCGCTCGAATATCCGCGAGCTTGGTCAGGGCTATCCCAAATACGCGGCAGAATTGCTGCGTTCCGCCTATCCGCATGTACAATTTGATATTATGAATACGGGAATATCCGGCGACCGCGCCGAATCGCTGCTCGCGCGCTGGGAAAACGATACCATTTCGCTTAAGCCGGATGTGATTTCTATTCTAATCGGCGTCAACGACACATGGCACCGCGACGCTTCCGGCGATTGGATGACAGAAGAATATTTTGAATCGTGTTATCGTCAGATATTGACACAGCTTAAAGAAAAAACCTCCGCAAAGATTATTATGCTCGAACAATTTTTACTTTTTTCACCTACCGGATCGGTACATCCCGCCGAGTTCCGCGCCGATTTGGACCGCAAAATTCAAGTGACACGTTCGCTCGCGCGCGAATTCGCAGATATATTTGTCCCGCTCGACGGGCTATTCGCTGCCGCCTCGATAGGTAATTCGCCCTCTAAATGGGCGGGTGACGGCGTGCATCCCAGCGCCGACGGCGCACGTTTTATCGCGGAAGCATATCTTGCGGCTTTCGGCAAACTTGGCATTTTATAATTAAGATGATCAGCGGGACTGACTTTAGGTGCTTTGACAGATTACGTACGCCATTAATTATCACCGATCATGGCGGCGTTGTGATATATAAAAATCCCGCCCTATCTGTTCATATAAAAAAGCCGAGCCGCAACGGCAACATATTTAAATTTATATCTGATAATAATCGTGATCCTGCGGCATTTGCAGAAACGCTGCCGGGTTATGCCGTTATTGAATACGCGGAGGGTACGGGGTTGAATGCGGTGCGCCATGTATGGCGTGCGCTTGTGTTTGAAGAAAAGGTATGCTGCTGTGACAACGCTTTAATATGGTTGTTTCCGCGCCGTATTTTGCGTACCGGCGGCGAGCAGGTGCGCGCGCTGCTCCCATTTTACACCGAACGGCTGGGAACATTGTGTGCTATGCTGCGGTTCATGTGCGAAACGGAACCGGGTAAATACGAAAAGAATCTTCCCTTCTCGCGTTCGCCCGAAAGCGCGTATGATACAATTTCGCAGGTATCGTCGTCCGAACGTTCATCTGAAATCCGCGAATCGCCTACCGATCTGGCTTATTTTTTAAAAATGTTCGGCGATTACACCGCGCACCAGCTTGGGCTGCGGGGATTCAGGTTCGAATTATCAAACCACGGAAATGTGAGAACGGGCGACGCGCTGACAATAGCCGTTACTGAGCTTGCTTCTCTCTACGCACAGCTTGTATATGCGTCGCTTATAATAAGCGGCGGGCATTTACTTGTCTGGGATTACGGTTATACAGAACATAAACTCACGCTTGAATTCACGGCGCCTTATCCCCAAATAAAGGCAGGCGCGAATAATGCGAGTAACGATCATGCAAATACCGGCGGTATAAATATCTCCGGCTCGATATATGACGCGGCGCTGCATAATCCAGAGATCGCGGTCGAACTTTTCTTTTGCGATATGCTTTGGAATACGCCCGGGCGCAGAGTTATATGGGAATCGTCTCCGACGTCCTCGGTGTTGCGTGTCGAATACACACTGGACAGCCCGAAATTTATCATGCTGCGCAAGGAAGACAAATTATTAAAAAAGCAGCTTATGGATAAAATGCTTGAATTAACATCGCTGTTTGATAGTTAAGACAAAGGAATAGAAAAACGCAGGGAGCGGTCTTATCGCTCCCTGCAATTCTATCCCGTCAATTCTTTAATTTAATAAACGCGTCCTGACCATTGGGGTTTTTTGTATTGGCGGGGGCTGTAACCTTCCGCAGATCGAACATCTGCATCGATTCTAAAAACGGCACCATCTTTTTATGTCCGAAGTTGCGCGTATCAAAGTCGGCATAACGTTTTTGCAGCATTGTGCCGATGTCGCTGACCCGCAGCCAACCCTCGTCGTCGGAGTTGTCGGAGAACAGCTCAATAATCGCTGTTTTAATCTGCGGCAGATCGGTCTGCGAAGTTTCCTCGGTCGGTTTTTTGACGACAACAGGGATTTCCTCTGTCTGTTTTTTACCGTTGTGCGCGGGCTTCGCCGATTCATGCGTTTTAACCGGAACAGACTTTTTCGCGCCTGCCTGGTCAGCAGGCTGTGTTTTTTTAGCCGCTTCGTCGGTGCGCGAACCCGCTGCCAGCTTGTCGATAAATTTAAACTCATCGCATGCCGAGATGAAAGGACGCGGCGTCTTTGCCTCACCCATGCCTATCACTGTCATGCCCGCTTCACGCAGGCGGCTTGCCAGCTTTGTAAAGTCGCTGTCAGAGGTCGCAAGACAAAAACCGTCGACTTTGCCCGAATACAGTATATCCATCGCGTCGATTATCATCGCCGAGTCGGTAGAATTCTTGCCGGTGGTATAACCGTATTGCTGCATCGGCGTGATAGAATAATCAAGCAGTATTTCCTTCCATTTGATCAGATTCGGCTTCGTCCAGTCGCCGTAGATGCGTTTATAGGTGGCAACTCCTTTGTTAGATATTTCGTCGAGTATAAATTTAATATAATCGGCGGAGATGTTGTCCGCGTCTATGAGTATGGCAAATCGTTTTTCAAAATCCATTAGTATAACCACGCTCCTTCGCTGCATAAATAAAAACCGCGTATTCTTTTATTACGCGTTTTACGTTTTGATTTTTATTATTAATGATTTTCAAACCTGTAATTCCCTATCCGGCGATCAATATTTTATTATATTATACCACTTTCGAACCGCTAAAACAAGCATATCATACTAATATTCGATAACTAATGAAAAAATCCGCGTTAAAGCCCATAAATTCAAGCTTTTGGCGCGGATATTTACCGAGTTTAAAATCGAGTTTAAGTATTAGAAGGTATTTTAAATATTTTAACTGATTCGCATTTAAAATATAATGCAAAAACTCCATTCGGCTTTCGCCCGAATGGAGTTTTATTCAGTCTGGATCTTTATATAGCTCTATCCATACGATACCGACACCGGTGCGGCTGCCTTCTATCTCGCCGCCGAGCGCCGCTGCCAGCGATTCCGCTTTCGATATCACCACTTCACTGTCATTAATCAGAAAAGCGGCGTATCCTTCACCCTCTACACGCGCGGAGGCAAACGGGCGTTCGCGAATCGGCTCGGTGGTATGGAAAACCACAACCCCTGTCGCTTTTCCGGCGAATTCCGGGGCATACAACGCGATAATATCATCGGGCGAGGAGTTTTCGCTATTTCTTGGCATATATAGCCCGGGACACGGTGCTAAATTATCACCCGCGGTTTCGGGCGCGCTTTTATCGATTTCAGAGGTTTCGCTGTCAAACGCTCTTTGTTGGGAGGGCGTAACGAACATCTGCAGCCCCGCGCCCTCTGGCACACCGTGATTTGACATCGAATCCGCCGCGTCTGTTATCGTTCCGGTATCGCCGCCCGCCGTATCGTTTGCGCTTTGATCAATTACAAGACCTTTATATTGTACGGTATCCGCTCTGCCGCTTCCCGCATTTAAAAATGCCGGAATAACACGCCAGCCGACTAAAAGCGCGGTTGCTACAACCAGCGCCGCCGCGACGGTCCCGTACCGGAAGCGGAATCCGCCTGCCACGGAACGCCGATAACTCTGTTTACCGCTCCGCCCGTCCGTGTCAACGCGCTCTGCCGCAATCTTCGCCATTACGGAGCTTACCAGTTCGCTCGGCGGCTCTGCTTTTGCGTGCGCAAGACAATCGAGCGTGGCACGGCAGCGCTCTGCTTCCGCGCGGCAAGCCTCGCACTGCGCGAGATGCTCCTCGACAGACGCCTTTATTCTATTGTCAAGATTTCCCTCGATATAGTCGAAGAGCAGTTCTCCGATCTTTCGGCATCCCGACACAGCCATAAATAAACCTAACCTGTATTAAAATAATTTTCTATTGTTTATGACGCGCGATGTCACAAAATGTTCCGTTTGCACAGATAATCTTTAACCGCGGCGCGCGCCCGGTTGAGCCTGCTTTTGACGGTACCCAGCTCAAGCCCCAGCCGCTCGGTGATTTCTTCATAAGAGCATCCTTCAATGTCGCGTAAAATCACAATTTCACGATGGGTTTCCGACAGCGACGCAATCGCAAGCCGCACCTCCTCGTCACGCGTTTTACGTTCATATACCATAATCGGATTAACAGACGGATCGGTGTCAGGTATGTCAAGCTGGCGCACTTCGCTGCTATCCCCATCGTATTCGGACAGTGAAACGGGCATAATACGGCGCGAGCGGGAGCGTATGTAGTCGCGTATTGTGTTTTGCGCGATGCGATAGATCCATGTCGAGAATTTACATTCTCCGCGGAAATTCCGCAGCGCGCGGTAAGCCTTCAGGAAAACATCCTGAGAAACGCTTGAAGCGTCGTCGGCGATGCGCAGCGAATGAAACGCGAGGTTATAGACCATGCTTTGATAACGCGTGACCAGCTCCGCGAATGCGTCCTGATCGCCGTCCGACGCCAGTTTGACAAGCCTGTCATCATCATCATTATGCTCGACGTCGATGTTATCTTCGGTATGTATCATGCCCCCACCTCCGTTTCAAAATTTATCATTTACAATTCTAATAATAATTAACAATTAACAATTGTCAATTGTTCCAAAATACGTTCCAGATCATCCTGCGTCTCCGCGCGGTTTATCGCGTCGCGCGCCGCCGCCGCGCCGGGCAGACCCTTGATGTAATGCGCCAACCGTCCGCGGCATTCCAGCACTCCCTGCGCACCTTTATCGGCGCAGCACAGGCGCATATGTCCGACTGCCGCCGCTATTCGTTCAGAGTACGTCGGT
>DHAH01000155.1 GCA_002397345.1 Clostridiales bacterium UBA4959 | reverse complement strand
AAGCTCTCACCAGAATATCATCAACGTCGACGCTGATGATATTCTGGTGAGAGCTTTTATTTTCCGTTTGAACCGGATCTGCTTGCTCCCGTTCCTGCGGTTCAGGTGTTTTAACCCGTGATTCTTTTTGCGGCGCCGCTCCGTTTAAATCGGGCAAATCCTGCTTTTGTTTATCCGCGTATTCGTGAAGCTCCACATCGCTGACACACGAACTTTTCATGAAAAATTCATGCAGCTCGCTCGGGCTAATTTTTGTTTGGAGCGTGATTTTAAATCCGTTTTCGCGTATCTCCTGCGCGCTTCCGGGGTTATCGATGATGTCCTCTGGAAGATAATTGAAATTATCAACAATATCTTTTAAAGAATTAATGATCGCGAAGGCACGGATGTTCTCCATTCCGCATCCTTCTTCAAACGAGATAACCGCTTCAAAGATTTTTTCTCCCGTGACGGGATCGTTTTTGCCGGGCGTTAAACCGCTGTTCGGCGAATTATAATCGGGTGAACTGATCCGCGGCGAACTGCCGTTGTCAGGGGCGAGCAGTTCGGTTTCGCTCCCATCTCCTTTAAGTGTGTGTAAAAAATCTTCAATTTTTTCAATTAAGCCGGCGGGATCTCCATCCGGAGTATCGGTGTTTTTCACCTTTTCCATTTCCAGCTTGATGAAATCTATCCCATCCAATACCAAATCCGAAAGAGCGCCGTGGTCCATGCCCTCCGGCTTTTTATCCCGGATATAATAGAAGAGGTCTTCTATGGCATGAGCCAGCGACGCGATATTATTGAACATCATCATAGCCGCGGAGCCCTTGATCGTGTGCATGACCCTGAAAATTTCATTCACGGTTTCCGGTGAAAAGCAGCCCGCCTTTTCACTGGCTAATATTACATCTTCAAGCTGTGAGATGTTTTGTGTGGTTTCATAAACGAATACATCCAGCATCGGTTCATTTATGAAATTTTGATCCATTCCGATTCCTCCGGCGGTTCCCGCCATTTTTACGTTATTAATAATTATTTTAATAGATACTGTGATGAACCGCTAATCATATATCGACAATATTCGTGAAAAAATAAGGAGTAAAAAAGAAGATTGGAACAAATAAATCAAAAAACGACGAAAAACGCCGCAGAATTGCGTTTTTCGTCGTTTAGTTAAATCGATTATAAAAAACTGCGTATTGCTATAAGTACAAGCAATATACCGCTGATCAGGGTTCCGAACTGACCCAGTTTAAACGGACCGATTGTAATATCGGCTACCTTTTGCCCGGTCTTTACTCCGAGCCAGATTGTCACAAAACTACCTGCTGCTGAAACGAGCGATATGATAAACGGATTATACCCGAGCATACCGGCGGAAAGCCCGTTTGTCAGCGCGTTTGCCGACAGCGCGACGCCGAGCACCAACGCTTCTAAAAAGCTGATATCCTGTGATTTATCAAAGTCGGCGCATTCGGGATTTTTCAATATTGACGACAGACCCTTCACCATATCGTCTTCTTTTTTCTCCTCCTGCCGGTGCTTGCGAGGAAAGGAAAGCCATATGATCCGCAGTCCGACAGCGAACAAGAGAACGGCACTGAATATCATAGGTAAAATCCCGGGTACAATGGCGGAGATCCATTTTCCGAATAAAATACCTAAATAACTGAATATAAAACACACAAACGCGATAGCTCCGTTTGAGATTAAACCGATGCGTATTTTCCTGATCCCGTATGTAATTCCTACCCCTAAATTATCGAGGCTCGACGACAGAGCGAAACCGAGTATGGACAGCCAAGACATAAAAACGCCACATCCTTATTATTTGATTCTCTAATCAATCTATGTGGCGTTATAATAAATGGTGAAAAAAACAAAGGCAAAGGGTGAAGGGCAGAATTTTTTTCCGGCCCTTCGCTCTTCACCTCTGGTTATTTGGTTAAATTCGGTTTTTCCGCAGTTCGTTCAGCTCGTCCACGAAAGTATCTACATCTTTGAAAGAGCGGTATACCGACGCGAACCGTACATATGAAACATCATCAAGGCTGCGCAGCTTGTCCATGACCAGACGTCCGATCTCTTCCGAATGAAATTCTGTTTTAAGCGTACTCTTCAGCTCGGTTTCGATCTCGTTGATGATGTTGTTAATCTGCGCGGTGGTAACAGGACGCTTATAACACGCTTTAAGCAGTCCGGTCAGGATTTTGTTGCGGTCGAACAGCTCGATGGAGCCGTCTTTCTTTATAACGACCAGCGGGGCTGTGTTGCCGAGTTCATAATTCTCGTAAGTAGTAAAACGCGTCTTGCATTTCAGGCATTCGCGGCGGCGTCTGACGCCGGAATTAGCGGTCGGACGCGAATCGACAACCTTGCTCTCTTCATAACCGCAGCTCGGACATTTCATAATTATGTCTCCTTATACGAAAATTCTATCAGTAATGTCATTATACACCATAATAACCATAATGTAAAGACTATTCCGCAAAATTTACGTTATTCCGGCGGATTAGCGGACAGACTTTCCGCTTCTTCGTATAATTCCATCAATCTTGATTCGAGCGTCTTGTGCTCGTCGTACAGTTCCGCAAGTTTGATGTGATCGGTTGAGGCATCGCCGTTTATCTCACCTTCCAGCTCGGTCAGCCGGTTTTCGACCGACACTGTCTCCTCGGCGTTGAGCCGCACGCGCCGCTCGTATTTACGCTGCTCCGACTGCTTTTGTTTGTACGACAGAAATTCTTCTTTCGAGCGCGTCATAACCTCTTCGCGCTCTGATTCGGCGGGTTTAAGGTATCCCGCTTTATACGCGCGGTAATCTTCCCACCCGCCATGGTAATCGTAGATATTAAGCGGTTCGGGCACGCCGAAATCGAGTACTCGGGTCGCCAACTTTTTGATAAAATAGCGGTCGTGCGACACCGCGATGATCGTGCCGTCAAATTTTTCGAGCGCACCCTCCAGCGCTTCGCGGGAATTGATATCAAGATGGTTTGTCGGCTCGTCGAGGATGAGCAGGTTCATTTTCGAGAGTATCAGTTTAGTCAGCGTCAGCCGCGCCCGCTCGCCGCCGCTGAGATTGGAGATGCGTTTTTCGATATCGTCGCCTTTGAACAAAAACAACGCCAGCGCGGAACGCAGCTCTGTATGTGTAAGATCGGGATAGGTGTCCCACAGCTCGTCCAATACGGTTTTGCTGTCGTCAAGCTGCTGATTTTCCTGATCGTAATAACCGACTTCAACGTTATATCCGTAATCGACTTCGCCTGTGTCAGGCGTTTCTTTATGCGCGAGTAATTTTATAAGCGTAGACTTGCCGCAGCCGTTGGGACCGGTGATGAACACGCGCTCACGCTTTTTTATTGTCAATGTGACATCGCGGAACAGCGGTTTGTCCGCGTAGCCACGGGTGAGACCGCGCAAATACATCACATCGTTGCCGCTCTCGCCCGATTTTTCAAAGCGTAGACGCACCGATTCGGGCAGCGCCTCCGGACGCTCGACGCGTTCCATCTTATCCAGCAGCTTTTGGCGACTTTCGGCGGCTATTATATTACGCTCGCGGTTCCATCGCCGCTGCTGCTCGATATACGCTTCTATACGCGCGATCTCGCGCTGCTGGTTTTTGTAGTGCTTTTCCTGGATCGCGCGGTCGGACGCTTTTTTTTCGCGCGCGGAGGTGTAGTTGCCGTCATAGAGTTTCCCGCGTGTATTCTCAATTTCGAGTATTTTCGTCGCGACACTGTCGAGGAAATAACGGTCGTGCGAAATGACCAGCGCGGTTATACGCTTTGTTTTAAGATATTCCTCCAGCCAATACATAGCGTCGGTGTCGAGATGGTTGGTCGGCTCGTCAAGCAGTAGGATATCCGGTTCGCGCAATAACAGGCAGGCGAGCGCCAGCCGCGTTTTCTGACCGCCCGACAGTGCCGTCACAGGTATGTCCCAAAACCGCTCGTCGAAACCGAGATTGACCAAAATGCCGCGTACGCGTCCGCGAAACTCGAACCCGCCCACGCGTGTAAAACGCTCGAGCAGGGAAGAATAACGCGCCGAAAGCACGGCGAGTTCATTTTCTGAAGCGGCAGCGCCGCCGGATGCTTCTACGGCAAGCCGCAGCCGCTCAAGTTCGGCTTCGTCGTCAAGCAGCGATTTAAACGAGGCTATTGCCGCTTCGTAGAGCGTCGCGTCCGGTTTAAAATCAAGTTTTTGAGAGAGGGTGCCGACTGTAGCGCCGCGCGCGATATAAACGCCGCCCGCGGGTTCGTTCGGGGGCGGCGGATCGGGTGCATATTCGCCGGTGATAATTTTAAACAGCGAGGTTTTACCCGCGCCGTTAACGCCGATGATGCCCAGCCGCTCGCCGTCGTTTAAAGCGAAGGAAATGCTGTCAAGAATTTTATCCGCGCCGAAAGACAGGCTTAAATTGTCGCATGAAATAGCTATCATAAAATTATTAATGTTATTGAATATTTATCATAAAAACGGGCGACCCGCGTGCGCACACGCTGTCGCCCCTGCATGGTGTAATTACGGGGAAATATATATCGCGGGGTGGGTAGGGCAATTTGCTGCCCCAACCCGCACCGCTAACTGTCAAATCGCCTTTTCCCACACACGGTTGATTTCGGACTGCATAAGCAGCAGGGAAATTATAAACATCCGGAAGATCGGAAGAATGAGCGTGACAATCGAAATATCGTTGGGCATTTCCACGCTAACCCGCTGCTGCATTTCGTATATAATTTTAGAATATTTATAGCACCAGTAAATGCCGTAAAGATTGCAGGTTATAATGCATAGAAGAAGTTCCAATCCGGGGTTTATCGACTGGTCGCCGGTAAATGTTTTAATTTCATCTGTCAACTGATAAACCTCGATCCACGAATATATGCCGCAGGTAATGATGGAAAGGAGGAGTACGAGAACAGGGTTTCTTATTCTCTGAGGGTACTGCATTTTATGTCGCTCCCGTTATGTAGGAATATAGGATAAATTACCGGATTTGTTTCGCTTGAAAAATATTATTTATCTTTCGTCGCCGCATCCGCAGCCGCAGTCGTCATCACAGCAGTCGTCGTCGCAGCCGCATTTATCATCGCAACAATCGTCGTCGCAACCGCAGTCGCATTTATCGTCACAGCTGTCGTCGTCGCAGCCGCAGTCGCATTTATCGTCACAGCAGTCATCGTCGCAACCGCAGTCGCATTTATCATCGCAGCAGTCGTCGTCGCAGCCGCAGTCGCACTCATCGTCATCGCAATCGCAGTCATAATCGTCGTCGTCACAACAGCAGCAGCAGCATTCTTCATTAGGTTCTTCCGGCTCGGGCTGTTTTGCGCCGCAGCGCGGGCAGAATGCCATATCAAGCGCGATTGCCTGACGGCACGCGGCACAGATACGCACATTTTTCAGCTTGGCAATTTCGTTTTCGTATGCTTCGATCTCCGCTTTCAGCGCGTCGATGTTCCTGATGAGTTCGTTTACATTGGCGTCGGCTGCCGCACCTTTAACCTCATTGTATTTTACGCTGCCGAGCGCCGCTAAAAATGTGTCGAGTCTTGCGCGGGAAGCGGAGAGCTTATACTTCAGCTTCGCCCAGCCTGTCAGCTTGCCGGCTTCTTTAACCGTATACTCTGCGGCATCGGAGACAGTCTTTGAAAAGTTATCCCAAAATTCCATGATATTTACCCGAAACGGGCAGCCTGTCAAAGTGCCCGCGTCCTTTCAAAAATATAATTATAATCATTATATAACAGTTCAAAAAGTTTGTCAACACCGCCGAGCCGCCGAAGGTAAATTTTACGTTTTATTTAAAAACAAAACGATCCTATGATGATATCCGGCACGAAATCGCCTTTGCGGTTTCCGTCGCGGCTAAACCGCCCTCCGCGGTTTCCTTCAGCGAGTGCGGCATCATATTTCCAACCGAGAACATGGCCCTGACAACTTCGTCCACGGGTATGACGCTCCTGACGCCTGCGAGCGCCAGCTCGGCAGAGGTGACGGCGATAACGGCACACGATACGTTGCGTATTATGCAGGGCTCCTCAACAAGTCCCGCTACGGGATCGCATACCAAGCCCATGAAACTTTTCAGCGCCTGTGCCGCTGCGTGTCCGCATTGTTCGGGTCCTCCGCCCATTATTTCGGTGACGGCGCTTGCCGCCATCGCGGACGCGGAGCCGCATTCCGCCTGGCATCCGCCCTCGGCGCCGGAAATTGACGCGTTTCGCGCGATAATCATTCCGATACCCGACGCGTTTATCAGTCCCATCACAGCCGCCTCATCGGATATATTAAAATGGTTTTGCAGCGCGATAAGGCAGGCGGGCAGTATACCGCAGCTTCCCGCGGTTGGAGCGGCAACGATCCTGCCCATCCGTGCGTTCGTTTCCGAAACAGCAAGCGCGGTGTATATGATCTCGTTGATAAAATCGCCTGTTATATGCTTTCCGGCATCCCGCAGCGATTTAACTTTTCCCGCATTCCCGCCGGAAAGCCCGCTTGCGGAGAGCGATGCGTTTTCAAGCCCTTTTACGGCGGCTTCTTTCATGACCTTGTAATTCGCCGCCATCATTTCAAATATCTCCGCGCCGGTTTTTCCCATGTCGGCGGCGCTCCCCTCAAGAATAACCCGCGAAATAGTCTTGTTTTCGCTTTCCGCCGCCGTTATTATTTCCGCAATGCTTGTGAAATCCATCGATTAATGTTTAATCCCCCAAATTATTGTCGATCGTTTAATATGTGGCAGCAGCTCCATTGCTTTGCATAAATTTTTATTAAGCTGACCGTCGGCGCCGATAATCATAATGGCGTCGCCGCCCCTGCTGGAACGGTAGACTTCCATAGTTGCTATATTAACCTGCGCTGCCGCCAAAATGCTTGTCACCTGCGCGATAACGCCCGGCTCGTCATTGTGACGTATCACAAGCGTGTCATATTGTCCGTCGAATTCCGCTTCTATATCGTCGATTTTTCTTATTATTATATTCCCGCCGCCTATTGATTCGGCGGTGACGTTGATTTCCGTACCATCTTCGGTTGCGGCGGCGATAACGACAGTGTTCGGATGCGCGTTTTGCAGCTCTACGGTTGTAAATGAATAGGAAATACACCTTTCATCCGCAATAGCAAAAATATCTTTTATCCGTTCATCGTCGGGTTTAAATCCCAAAAGTCCGGCGATAATGGCTTTGTCGCTGCCATGACCTTTATATGTTTTCGCGAATGAACCGTGGAATTTTATATCGATTT
>DHAH01000011.1:4017-5268 GCA_002397345.1 Clostridiales bacterium UBA4959 | reverse complement strand
AGCAGAACGAATTACATAATAATTTAGTTTGAAAAGTCTTTGCGCAGCTTTCGTAACCCAATTATTAATAATTGGGATGGAAAGCGCGTTCTCTTTCAATTGGATTTTGTCTTCAGTCTGAATCTCAGCATAGCTGAGAATTGAAAAGCGACCGTATCCCGTTTTCTTGGGTGCATTTCAAATAAATTATGGAGCCATATAATGACCGGAGCGCAACTGATAATAAAATTTTTAATCGTCAAGGGTGTGGATACGGTGTTCGGCTATCCCGGCGCCTCCGTCCTCGAGCTTTTTGACGCGCTCTGGTTCGGCGATGAGCATCGCCGCGACGCGATTAAAACGGTTGTAATGCGGCACGAGCAGGGTGTTGTCCATGCCGCAACCGGCTACGCGAAGGCGTCGGGGCGACCCGGCATATGCATAGCGACCTCCGGTCCGGGTGCGACCAATCTCATCACCGGTCTTGCCGACGCATATCTGGACAGCGTGCCGCTCATCGCTGTCACGGGACAGGTCGATACCGCTATGATCGGGCGCGACGCGTTTCAGGAAGCCGATGTAATGGGCATCGCCATGCCTGTCACAAAACACAGTCTGTTAGTAAAAAATATAGGAGCGCTAAAAGCCGCTTTATATGAAGCGTGGCACATCGCGACGCGCGGGCGTCCCGGACCGGTGCTCATCGACGTCGCGCACGATGTGCTGTGCGGTGAAATCGATGACGGCGAACTGCCCCCCGATATGGAAACAGCCTTGCCGCGTATGCGCGATTATGAACAGCTCACAACCGAAAATATTTCCGAGGTTATTAAATTAATTGAGCATTCATACCGCCCGGTAATACTCGCGGGCGGCGGCGCGGTGAGCGCGGAAACGTCGAAAGCGCTGGGTGGATTTGCCGAAAAATCGAACATACCGATTATCACTACATTGCCCGGTATGGGAATAAAACTTTCGCATATAAATATGCTCGGCATGGCGGGTATGTACGGCAACAGCGCGGCAAACGCGGCGCTGGAACAGTGCGACCTGTTGATAACAATCGGCGCGCGTTTCTCTGACCGCACCGTACCCGACTATAAGTTGTGCGCGAACGGGCGCAGGATCATCCACTGTGACATCGACAGCGCCGAAATATCCAAAAACGTCGCTGCAAATGTAGGTGTCGTCTGTCCTGCCGAACAATTTTTAAACACACTTTCAAATGCTAACATTAAATATAAAATTACCGATATTATAGAATGGAACAGC
>DHAH01000011.1:486-3894 GCA_002397345.1 Clostridiales bacterium UBA4959 | reverse complement strand
ACCGATATTATAGAATGGAACGCGTCGCTTGCGCGACGCAGGCAAAAACATCCGATGTCCATATCAGCGGACGCGCTGTCCTGTCGCGAGGTGTTACGAGCGCTCGATACGCTTCAGGAAGAGCGGCGCGACGCGTTGTACATCGCGGATGTGGGCAACAGCCAGATGATTGCCGCGCGCGAACTGGAACCGCGTTTCGAACGCGGGTTTATCACGAGCTGCGGACTGGGTACAATGGGTTTTGCGCTGCCCGCCGCGGTTGGCGCGTCGTTCGCGGTCAATGACCGTGAGTACGCACCCGACGGCATTCGTCAGCTATGTGTTATCTGCGGCGACGGCGGGTTTCAGATGACGATGCAGGAGCTGGCATTGGTTCACGAATGCCCTCTGCCCCTCAAAATTTTTATTTTTAACAACAGCGCGCTGGGCATGATACGATTATTGCAGCGCAGGCGTATGGAGGGAAGACTGGCGGCGTCCGAACTGTCGCATAACCCCGACTTTGCTATGCTCGCCGCCGCTTACGGGCTTGACGCATACACCATCACGGTCACAGACCGCCCGAATTTGAGCGGTCGGCTGGCGGAAATACTTGATAACCCGCGCTCTGCGGTGATAAACATCGTCTGCGACGACACATTTTAACCGGCGAACCGCCGGGGGCATATTCTTTTTACACAGCCATGTGGAATATATGGCTAAATCTTAAAAGCCATTTAATTTGTATCAACATTTGTCAACCGGAGGAAAATTTTATGCCTGAAGCGATTCCGCTCTGGGATAAGAGCGTACCTTTTTATAACCCCGCCTGCTGCGGCGGCGAGATTCCGCGCATAACGCCATACATTATCCCCTCCGACCGTCCGCTCGGCTGTGTTATCGTTCTGCCCGGCGGCGGCTACGCGATGCGCGCCCCGCATGAGGGCGCCCCGATAGCCGAGATGCTTAACCGCGCCGGATATAACGCATTCGTATGCGATTACAGGGTATCGCCCTACCGTCACCCTGTCCCGCTGTGCGACGCGAACCGCGCGGTGCGGTTCGTGCGGCACAACGCCGCGCGTTTTGGCTGCGATCCGGGTAAAATAGGCATCCTCGGCTTTTCGGCTGGCGGTCACCTTGCGGTATCGGCATACGAACACTACGATAATGTGATCGGCTGCGACGGTTATGTCCCGGACGATGTCGACAATGTCTCCGCGCGTCCCGACGCGGGGGTTTTCTGCTACGCGGTGATCAGTCTGTGCAAGCATACCCACGGCGGGTCAATGCAGAACCTCACAAACGGCGATATGGCTCTCGCCGGGCGCCTGTCAGGCGAAGTTTCAGCGCGGGCTGATATGCCGCCGGCATTTATTTGGCATACGTTTGACGATGACGCCGTGCCGGTTGAAAACGCGCTCGATATGGCGTCCCGTATGCATGAGCTCGGCGTTCCCTGCGAACTGCACATCTACCCGCACGGACGGCACGGACTGGGGCTTGCGGAGGGCGACCCGTCGGTCAGCCAGTGGTCAGGGCAGCTTATAAATTGGTTAAAATATAGTTTAAACTGGTAGAATAATAAAAATTAGCCCGGCACGAGTATACATACCCCGTTCTTATAGAATTTAATTTAGGATAAAAATCATGAAAATTAACCGAGAAACCGATTACGCGCTGCGTATAATGCGTTTTCTTGCCCGGCGTGACGATTTTACCGGCGCATCGATAATCGCTGAAACAGCGGAAGTACCCGCGCGTTTTACGCTTAAAATATTGCATAAGCTTGTGCAGGGCGGACTTGTCTGCTCGCGCAAGGGCGCGTCGGGCGGATACAAGCTGAACCGGCGTCCTTCCGAAATCAATATGCTGCAAATCATCGAGGTTATCGACGGGCCCATCTCGATTTTCGAGTGTCTCGACGGCGATTACGTGTGCCCGAACCCCGCGCAGGAGGGTTGTTCATGCGTGTATAATCATATCTTCGGCGAAATACGCGATCTTGTTTCGGATAAGCTGCGCGGCGTTACGCTTGACATGGTGATATAGATGAGCGCAGATACGACTCTGCTTGCCGATGTGTTGGGTCTGGCGGGGATGCTGATCCTTGAAAACGGCGGCGACACCCACCGCGCCGAGGAGACTGCCGAACGCATCTGCGACGCGGCGGATCGTCCGTGCAGCGATGTGCTGGCGCTTCCAACGGGGATAATGATCACGCTGGCGCCTTATAAAACCGACTGCGCGCGCGGAGATACGGATGTGAATGAGCGCGCGTCAGCAGGTGATTCAGCTTCCGAACTTGTTAAACCCCGATCCGACGGCGACGGACGGGAAACCTATGCGCCGGTGACGATCATCCGCCGCGTTAAAAAGCGGACGATCAATCTTTCTAAAATTGAGCGGGTTAACCGCGCCGCGCGCAGTTTCGTTGACGGTAAAATCACACTTGCCGAAACATATCAAAAATTGAAAGAGATCGATGCCACCCCGAAAAGCAACCGTTTTATCACAGCCCTTTTTTCCGGAACAGCAGCCGGACTGTACTCGATGCTATTCGGAGGCCATTGGTTCGAATTTATCATCTCGTTCGTCTGCGGTTTAATTGTACAGCTTATATCCTCGGCTTTTAAACGCAGCAGCATATATCATTTTGCCATCAGTCTTATAGGCGGCGCTGTTAT
Organism: Clostridiales bacterium UBA4959; assembly: GCA_002397345.1. Taxonomy (GTDB): domain Bacteria; phylum Bacillota; class Clostridia; order Oscillospirales; family CAG-272; genus DTU078. The sequence continues at coordinate 1,228 of DHAH01000011.1, read as the reverse complement.
CGCTTCAATTGCCGTGACGGCGGTGTCGCTCGCCGGGTTTGGCAATATAAACCTGATTATCATCGGCTCTATAATGACGCTGCTGCCGGGACTTGCCATGACCAACGCCATACGCGACGCCATGACGGGCGACCTTGTTTCGGGCGTTGCACGGCTTGCGGACGTAATGCTCATCTCGCTTTCGCTCGCGGGCGGCGTGGGTATTGTGCTTTCGATGTTTATAAGCCTCGGCGGCGTATTGCGGTAGGAGAAAAACAATGGACAAATACCGCATTATCTGCGAGCTTATATTTTGTACCTTCGCGACGCTGTTTTCATCGCTGCTCATGTCCGCGCCGCTTAAAACAGTACCCGCCTCCGCGCTGCTCGCCGGCGCGGCTTATACGGTTTATAAAATAATCATTGCCCTCGGCGAACCGGAATTTTTTTCGTATTTTATCGCGACGCTGCTTATAGCGGTAATAAGCGAGATTTTGGCGCGCATATATAAAATGCCCGCCACTATATTCATCTTTCCCTCGATGATTCCCCTTGTCCCCGGAACGGGGCTTTATAAATCGATGCTTTGTCTTGTAGAGCGTGATTATGTAAACTTCAGCACAGTCGCGACACAGACACTCTTCGCGTTTTCAGCCATAACGGTTGCGCTCGCGCTGACAGGTGTGATAGCCCGCTCAATTTCGGCATATTTTCAAGCGCATAAAAAGAAGCGCCGGTCAAAACCTCCGAAACCTCCGAAACC
>DHAH01000011.1:0-301 GCA_002397345.1 Clostridiales bacterium UBA4959 | reverse complement strand
AAAAATCCCGAAACAAAAACAGCCGAAACAAACGAAACGACTTAAAAGGGGTGAGAAGTATGAAAAATAAACTGTTCCGCCGTTCCGTTTCCGCCGCGCTCTCCGCGGTTTTGTGTTTCTCAGCCCTCGGCTGCGCACCACAAACCACAGATGCTCTGAACGAAACACGGCAGGAGATCGACAGCGCTATAACCACAGCAAAAAAAGGAGATGACAATATGAAAACAAAATTACCTTTGTTGGTAACTATTGGTTTGTTTGTCTTAATGTTTGGTCTGGGTTCAGCAGCTTTCCCTGGATT
>DHAH01000081.1:1347-3732 GCA_002397345.1 Clostridiales bacterium UBA4959 | reverse complement strand
CGGCACGCGTCCGCAGGGCGTTTTCACCGCCGGTACGGCTCAGCGTTATGTAAACACCCTCGGCGTCATGCCGGGCAGCCGCGTAGTTATCCTCGGCTCCGGCGATATCGGGCTGATAATGGCGCGGCGTATGACGCTCGAGGGTGCGAAAGTGCTGTGCGTGTGCGAGATAATGCCCTATTCGGGCGGATTGGCGCGCAATATCGCGCAGTGCCTGGACGATTTCGGCATACCGCTGTATCTGTCGCACACCGTCACCGAAATACGCGGGCTCGACCGCGTGGAGGGCGTTGTCGTCGCGAAGGTTGACGAGAACCGCAAGCCGATAAAAGAAACGGAAGAATATGTCGAATGTGACACGCTGTTATTGTCGGTCGGACTTATCCCCGAAAACGAGCTGTCGCGCGGCGCGGGTATCGAGCTTGACGGTGTAACGGGCGGTCCGGTCGTCGATCAGTATTCGCAGACGAGCATACACGGCGTTTTTGCGTGCGGGAACGTGCTTCAGGTGCACGATCTGGTCGATTATGTGACCCGCGAAGCGTTCGCCGCGGGCAGAGCGGCGGCGCGGTTCGCGCTGGACGGCGCCGCGAGGGGCGGGGAGCCGCAAATCGTGAAAACAGAGCCGGGAGAGGGTGTGCGATATATCGTTCCGCAGCGTATTACCGTATCGGAGGACGCGCCGGTGGGAGAGCTGCGCCTGTTCTATCGCTCGACGGCGACACTGCGCGATGTGAAGGTGAAAATAACCGCCGACGGTGAAGTGCTGCGCACGCTGTCGCGTAAAATTGTCACGCCCGGTGAGATGGAGAACGCGATATTGCCGCCCGAGATAACGGAAAAACTGCGCGGCGGCAAAAAAACGCTGCGGATCGATCTTATAAAACAATAAACGGTGAAAATATAATGTCTGGTAAACACATCCTTATAAAAAACGCATATATCGTTGACGCCGCGCAGCGTCAGACGGCGCAGGGCAGCATACTCCTGCGCTTGCGGAACGGCGACACGCACGGCGAGATCATCGCCGCCGATATCTCCGGCGCGGTTATAAAAACGCCCGCGGACTGCGAGGTATTCGACGCGAGGGGCAGTCTTGCCCTGCCGTCGTTCACCGATATGCACTGTCATCTGCGCGAGCCGGGCGAGGAGGAGAAGGAAACAGTCAACACCGGCACAGCCGCAGCCGCGGCGGGCGGTTACGGCGCGGTGGTGTCGATGCCCAATACGAAACCCGTCACCGACACAATCGAGCGCCTTTCCGCCGTGCTGGCGACGGCGCGCGCGTGGGGTCTGTGCAACGTGCTGCCGTCGGCGGCGATAACCATGGGGCAGCGAGGGCAGATTTTATGCGACTTCGAGGCGCTGCATAACGCCGGAGCGGCAGCGTTTACCGACGACGGCATGCCCGTTGCAGACGCGGGCGTGATGCTTGAGGCGATGAAACGCTGCGCCAAATTCGACGGACTTATTATCTCCCACTGCGAAGAGCCGTCGCTGTCGAGCGGCGGCGTCATGAACGAGAGCCGCACATCGAGGACGCTGGGCGTGAAGGGCATACCCAACGCCGCGGAGGATGTGATGATCGCGCGCGATCTCATTCTCTCGGAGCTGACAGGCTGCCGCCTGCATATCGCGCATGTCAGCACGTCGGGTGGCATACGCATGATACGTGAGGCGAAATCGCGCGGCGTGAGGGTGACCGCCGAGACTTGTCCGCACTATTTCACATTCTGCGACGAGGATGTGATGTTCTACGGCGCAAACGCTAAAATGAACCCGCCGCTGCGCTCGCGCGAGGATGTGAAAGCTGTTATAGAGGGTATAAAAGACGGCACTGTCGATTGTATTTCGACCGACCACGCGCCGCACACCGAAAAACAGAAGAGCGGTCACCTTTCTGAAGCGAAAAACGGCATAACAGGCTTGCAGACCGCTTTGGCGGCGGCGATAACATATCTCGTTATGCCCGGACATATCGACATATATCGGCTCGTCGAGCTGCTCAGCATAAAACCCGCGCAAATACTGGGGCGCGATGCCGAAATCAAAACCGGATCACGTCAGGGCGTGACAATTGTAAATCCCAACCGCGAGATTGTCATCAGCCGCAGTATGTTGAAAAGCAAATCATACAACACCCCGTTTATGGGACTGTCGCTGTACGGCGCGGTCGAAAACACATTTGTGGTGTGAGGTCGTGTAGGGGCGGGCTCTGCTCCGCTCGCGGGCTGCGAAAAAAGAAGCGAAAGTACGGCCGCTTTATTAACTTGGATATTTTAGGTAAGATTCTTTACCAAGCTTTCTTTTAAGAAAGCCGCTGATTGAAGATAAACCATTTTTTTAATAATAGTTCGTTATAAAAAGCAGCCGCCCTTATGGGTG
>DHAH01000081.1:930-1090 GCA_002397345.1 Clostridiales bacterium UBA4959 | reverse complement strand
GCGTTCTCTTTCAATTGGACTTTATCTTCAATCTGCCGCGTATCTTTTTATGTGCAATAAAACACTATTAATAAAATATATTATTTTGAGGTATTACCATGTCATTTTCGCGTCTTGCCGAATTGATCCGCGTTAAAAATAACCCCACCGTAATGGGGCT
>DHAH01000081.1:425-783 GCA_002397345.1 Clostridiales bacterium UBA4959 | reverse complement strand
AATGGGGCTAGATCCCAAGCTCGAATATGTGCCCGCGCATTTACGCGAGGGTCGGAGTATCGCTGACGCGCTCTTCGATTTCAATCGCGGTCTTATCGACGCCGTCTGCGACTTGATCCCCGCGGTCAAGCCGCAGTCGGCGTTTTATGAAATGTATGGCATGGAGGGACTTGCGGCGCTGGATAAAACCATCCGTTACGCCAAATCCACGGGGCTGTATGTGATCCTCGACGCCAAGCGGGGCGACATAGGCTCGACGGCGGAGGCATATGCCGAGGCGTGCTTCGGCGAATATTCGTCGGGCGCGGATTGCGTGACGGTCAATCCTTATCTCGGCAGCGACGGTGTGCTGCCCTTC
>DHAH01000081.1:0-310 GCA_002397345.1 Clostridiales bacterium UBA4959 | reverse complement strand
CGGTGTGCTGCCCTTCATAAACGCGGCGGAAAAATATGATCGCGCGATTTTTGCGCTGGTCAAAACCTCGAATCCGTCGTCGGGCGAGCTGCAAGACAAGGATAGCGGCGGTAAACCACTCTATATGCACGTCGCCGCGCTGACCGCCGATTGGAACCGTTTCGGACGCTGCGGCATTGTCGCGGGCGCGACCTATCCGGCGCAGCTTGCCGAGCTGCGCGCGGCGCTGCCCGACACGATGTTCCTCATCCCCGGTTACGGCGCTCAGGGCGGGCGGGCGGAGGACATCGCACCCGCGTATGATAAAAAC
>DHAH01000119.1:4235-4668 GCA_002397345.1 Clostridiales bacterium UBA4959 | reverse complement strand
GGGCGTGACGCTTGCGGCGGCACCCCTCCGTAGAGGGGATGTGGGGCGGTATCCCATCCCGTAGGGGCGGAGTTCCATCTCCGCCCGCGTTTATTACGCGAACGGTCGGGCATGGAAACCCTACTCACGCCCGCCTTACATAAATGCTCGCGGAATACGTGCACGCCGAGTTTACATCCATTTCAATAAATTCCTCAACCGTAAACCCCGCGCGCTCGAATTCGGCTATGTAACCCGCGCGATTTTTCGCGCGCGCCGGAACCAGCGGTATATTAACTTTATATTCCACTCCATCGTTCACCACCGTGCGCGGCTCGGGCGTATCGTAATCGCTGCTTGATATGCGCACCCAATCCTCGAACGAAGCGACCTCGCCCTCATAAGCATCGGCGCGGTAGACCTCGCGGAAAAACAGCGCGGGCGCGCCGGGGGC
>DHAH01000119.1:0-4107 GCA_002397345.1 Clostridiales bacterium UBA4959 | reverse complement strand
GGCGAGCGAAGCCCGAACATTCGACAGATATTTCGCGCGGTCGGCGTCTGTCACCAGCATGTGAAAACCCATGACATCGAGCGCGCCGTCAAAAATCTCACCGATTTTATCGTTCACCATGTCGAGCGTCATCACCCGGGCGCCGGGATAACCCGCCAGCGCCTCCTGTGCGCGCGCGACCGCCGATGGCGCTATGTCCGCGCCGGTGTAAGCGCAGCCCAATCCCGACAATATCACGCCCGCCGAGCCTTCGCCGCAGGCAAACTCGATCACGCGCTTCCCAGTCAGTTTATTTTGCGCCGCCCAGCGCGACAGCGTGTCAAGCAGCGTTTGGTCGCCCGTATTGTGACCCCATGTCTTAACCCCCGCGGCGTAAACCGCGCGGTAGCGCCGCTCATACGCCGTATAATACGGCTCAGCAGAATTGTTCCCGTTCATTTTGTCACCCCTGTCACATTTTTTGGTTTTGTGATTATATCATGTATTGCGAGCAGTGTCAATTTCTCTAAAAATTTTCCCTACCCCTCCGATCCCCTCATATTTCATGCCTCCGCGTAATAAACATATCAATGTAATATTGGAACTGTTTATATAAATCAAAAAGGATGGAATAATAAATGAGGATCGGCACATATGACTGCGGTTCAAAATATCCGCCGGAGGGCGGACTTTACTGCACGCCCCAAAACCGGCTGGCGCTGTCGTCGCGCGCGTCGCTGGAGCGCGCCTGCGCGGACGGGGCTATCCTCGAGGCGCAGGCGGTGCGCTGCGTCTCCGATTACAGTCTCGAGGTGGATTTGTGCGACGGGATCGTGGGTTATATCCCGCGCGAGGAGGCGCTGTTCGACCCCGCGCCGGGCGCCGGACAGCCGCGCGACATAGCGATCCTGACCCGCGTCGGCAAACCAGTGTGCTTCAAGGTGCTGGGCTTTTCGCCCGACGGCAGCGCGCTGCTTTCACGCCGCGAGGCACAGCGCGAATGCTATTTCGCCTATCTCTACGGGCTGGATCCGGGCGACGTCATCGCCGCAAAGATCACGCATCTCGAGCATTTCGGCGCGTTCGCCGATATCGGCTGCGGCATGGTGTCGCTGATGACAATCGACGCGATTTCGGTCAGCCGCATCTCGCACCCGCGCGACCGGTTCTGGTGCGGCATGTCGATTCTCGCGTGCGTGCGCTCCATCGACCGCGAGACGGGACGCATCTGCATCTCCCAGCGCGAGCTGCTCGGCACCTGGACGGAGAACATCGCGCGCTTCGAGCCGGGTCAGACCGTCGCCGGCATAATTCGCGGCGTCGAGAGCTACGGCGTGTTCATCGAGCTGACGCCCAACCTCGCGGGGCTTGCCGAATTCAGCCCAAACGTCGAGCCGGGTCAAAGCGCCGCCGTTTACATAAAGAGCATCAACCCGTCGCGCATGAAAATCAAGCTGGTGATCGTCGACGTCACCTCCGAGCCGTCCGGTGTGCCGAAACGACCTGTATATGTGGACGGCATCGCCGCCGGTTCGCATATCGGCTATTGGCTCTACTCGCCGCCCGACTGCGATAAAATCATCGAAACGCGCTTCGACGGTTGACAACGTCTAATATTTACATATTCCCGAAGATGCGTTATCTGCGGTTATTATGAAAATCCAAACGCGTGGAAATGCTCTAAATGCGGCCGCTCTCTCATTGTGGATAAACAGTCGCCGCGCTGAAATCGCAAATTTGTGCAATTTGCCCCCTTGACAGCCGACGCTTTACTATGTTATAATCGATTCATTCTATAAAAGGCACAGACGAAGCAAATTACGCTTAAATTTACAGTCACAGAGAGAGACGCACCCGCTGCAAGCGTCTTACTGTAATCAGCGGAACCTCACTTCCGAGCCGGTTCGCCCAAAGAGGGTTCTCACCCCGAGTAGGCGGCACGGGTTCTCCCGTTACAGAGATGGGATATACGGCTTTTTATACGCCAAGTATCCGACAAGGCGGTCCGTTTTTACGGGCAATGATCGGTGGTACCGCGGAGCTATATTAACTCCGTCCGATTTCGCGTTTTATACGCGGAATCGGGCGGGGTTTTTTGGTTTTATAGGCGTTGCCTCCGACGTGGTCATCATCCCGGCAATGACGCACGTAGGGGCGGGGTTCCATCCCCACCCGCCTTTGCAAAAACAACGGTCGGGCACGGAAACCCAACCCTACAAAACGCAATCCCACACGGTCGGGCATGGAAACCCGACTCTACAAATACAACCCCATAACACAAACCGGAGGTTTCTGATAATGCAATTCATTGAAAGAACGCTGGGCGGCCAGCTCGATTATATGGCGCAGCGCTTCCCCGACCGCGAAGCGGTAGTGTTCGAGGACACAATCGCCGGGCGCGAGGTTAAATACCGCCGCACCTACGCGCAGTTCAACGCCGACTGCGAGCGCGTCGCGCGCGCCCTCTGGTCGCTCGGCGTGCGGCGCGGCGACCATGTCGCCATCTGGGCGACGAATTATCCCCAGTGGCTGCTCACACTGTTCGGCGTGGCGAAGATCGGCGCTATACTCGTCACCGTCAATACCGCTTATAAAATCCACGAGGCTGAATATCTGCTGCGTCAGTCGGACACGAAGCTGCTCATCGCCTGCGATGGGTTCAAGGACGTTTCGTACATCAACATATTAAACGAGCTGTGCCCCGAGATAGCCGGAACCGCAGCCGAAAACCGCGCGAACCTTGAGCTTGCGGCGCTGCCGAAGCTGAAAACGATCGTCACCATTGACAGTGCGACCTATCCCGGCATGTACAACTGGCGCGAGTTTTACGCGCTCGCCGACACCGTTGACGAAGCGGAGTTCGAGCGCGGACGCGCCGGACTGGACTGCCACGATGTGGTGAATATGCAGTACACCTCTGGCACGACGGGCTTTCCGAAGGGCGTTATGCTGACCCACTACAACATACTCAACAACGGTATGACCATCGGCGACTGCATGAAGCTTACCGAAAACGACCGGCTCTGCCTGTCGGTGCCGCTGTTCCACTGCTTCGGGCTGGTGCTGGCGGCAATGGCGTCGGTGACGCACGGCACTGCCATGGTGCTGGTCAACTACTACAGCCCGATAAAAGTGCTGCGCACGCTCGAGCGCGAACGCTGCACGGTGCTGCATGGCGTGCCGACGATGTTCATCGCGATGCTGGAGCATCCGGAGTTCAAGAATTTTAAATTCTGCCTGCGCACCGGCATTATGGCAGGCTCGCCCTGCCCGATAAAGACTATGCGTCAGGTCATCGACGAAATGGATATGCGCGAGATTACCATCGTCTACGGTCAGACCGAAGCGTCGCCCGGCTGTACGCAGACCACCACCGACGACCCGATCGAAAAGCGCGTCAACACCGTCGGGCGCGCGTTCCCGGGCGTGGAAACGAAGATCGTCAACCCCGAAACGGGCGAGGAGCTGGGCGCGGACCAGATCGGCGAATTCTGCGCGCGCGGCTATAATATAATGAAGGGGTATTACAAAATGCCCGAGGCCACCGCGCAGGTCATCGACGCCGACGGCTGGCTGCATACCGGCGATCTCGCCTGCCGCGACGACGAGGGCTATTACAAAATCACCGGCCGCATAAAGGACATGATAATCCGCGGCGGCGAGAATATATATCCCAAAGAGATCGAGGACTTCATCTACACACACCCGAAGGTGTCCGATGTGCAGGTTATCGGCGTGCCGTCGAAAGCCTACGGCGAGGAAATTATGGCTTGCATTATCCCGCGCGAAGGTGCTATAATAGACGCGGATGAGATAAAAGAATATGTGCGGTCGCACATGGCGAAGCACAAAACGCCGTCGTATGTCAAAATCGTCGACAGCTTCCCCATGAACGCCGCGGGCAAGATACAAAAATACAAGCTGCGCGAAGCCGCCGTGGAGGAGCTCCGTCTCGGTGAAGCCGCCGCCATCGAAACCGCCTGAACCGTGGGAACGGGGATACGCGTGGGGTGGTAAGACCACCCCACACCCCGCAAATATTGGCAATGTTTCTATGTAGGGAGCGACGCCCTCGTCGCTCCGCTTCCGCCCCATCCCCTCCCGCGGAGGGGTACGCCCGCATGGCGT
>DHAH01000057.1:3125-4915 GCA_002397345.1 Clostridiales bacterium UBA4959 | reverse complement strand
CGCAGGTGCCGGGGTGGTCACTTCGTGCGCGTTGCAAAAATGATCGGCGTTACGCCTTCGCGGAGACCACCCCCCGCCTGCGGGCGTACCCCTCCGCGGGAGGGGATTTGGGGATGCGGGGTTCGCCGTATTCCCCGTATATCCGTAAACCGCCCCGTTAAAACAGCGATATTTGATTCGTTTCGCTCATACCCGACAGCGCGCCGTTTTCGGCGAGAACATCCACGACGGGTTTCGACAACTGCGCCTTGACGCGCAGCTCCTCAACCGAGATTATTTCCTCGCGCGCCATCACCTCGGCGATATTGCGCGCGGCGTTTTCGCCCACGCCCGCCAGCGACGAGAAGGGCAGCCTGACGCGTCCGTTCTCCGGACGGAAGATGAACGCGTCGGATTTTTTAAGATCCACAGGCAGGAATTTCAGTCCCCGCGCGTAAAATTCGCTCACAAGCTGGAGCGTGGAGATCATGGCGTCCTCTTTCTGCGTGGTATCCATGCCCTTTTTGCCAAGCTCGTCCAGTACGCGTTTGACCTCCGCATGTCCGCGCATGACGATCTGCGCCTCGAACCCGCCGGGCGCGACGGTGAACATCGCCGCGTAAAACTCCAGCGGTCGATACACCTTATACCAGCCCAGTCGTATCGAGCTCATGGCGTATGCCGCCGCGTGCGCCTTCGGGAACATGTATTTTATCTTTTTCAGGCTTTCCACATACCATTCGGGCACACCATGCTCGCTCATCGCGTCAAGCATCTCGGGCTTGAGCGGCGCGCCCTTTTTATTCTTACGCACAAATTCCGTGATTTTAAACGCGTCGCCGGAGTTCAGCCCGTATTTTATCAGCGTGAGCATGATGCCGTCGCGCGTACCGATAACCTCGGAAATCGTGCATCGCCCCGAGCGGATCAGCTCCTGCGCGTTGCCGCTCCACACGTCGGTGCCATGCGTCAGACCCATGATCTGCAATAAGTCGGCGAAGTTTTTCGGCTTCGCTTCCTCCAGCACCGGCAGCACGAACGCCGTACCCATCTCGGGCAGACCGAGCGTCCCCATCTTTATACCGCCGATATCTTCGGGTCGGATGCCCAGCGGGCGCGTCGATTTAAACAGCTCGTATACCTTCGGGTCGTCCATCGGCACGCTCGTCACCGGCACTCCGGTGAATTTTTCCATCCATTTATATTTGGTCGGCACATCGTGACCCAGCTCGTCGAGCTTTAACAGCGTGTCATGCAGATATTCAAACGTGAAATGCGTGGTGATGATGTCCGAATTCGCGTCGTCAGCCGGATGCTGCACGGGCGTGAAGTCGTAAATCTCGCGGTCGCGCGGCACGACGACGATCCCTCCCGGATGCTGACCCGTCGTGCGCTTCACACCCACGCAGCGGCTCACCAGCCTGTTGACCTCCGCGCGGGAGAGCTTCATGTTCTTACCCTCCACATATTTCATCACGAATCCGAAAGCGGTTTTCGACGCCAGCGCGCCGATTGTACCCGCGCGGAACACGTTCTCCGCGCCGAACAGTTCTTCGGTGTATTTATGTACCTTGCCCTGCACCTCGCCGCTGAAGTTCAGGTCAATATCGGGCGATTTTTCGCCGTAAAAGCCCAGAAACGTTTCAAACGGTATGTCATGTCCGTCGTTTGTCAGCGGCTCTCCGCAATTCGGGCAGTTTTTACGTGGCAGATCGAAACCCGAGCCCGCGTTGTCCGGGTTAGAGAAGTCGCTGTAACGGCACTTCGGGCATAAATAATGCGGCGGCAGGGGGTTGACCTCGGATATCCCG
>DHAH01000057.1:2296-2978 GCA_002397345.1 Clostridiales bacterium UBA4959 | reverse complement strand
CCGACCGAACCGCGCGAGCCGACGAGATAACCCTGACTTTCGCTGTATGCGACCAGCTTTTGCGCTATGATATACAGCACCGCGAAGCCGTTTTTGATTATCGACGACAGCTCTTTTTCCAGACGCGCGGAGACAACTTCGGGCAGCTCCTCGCCGTATAGCTTGCGCGCGCGCTCATAACACAGCCGCTGCAGCTCCTCCTCCGCGCCGTCCATTTGGGGCGTGAACGTCCCCTTTGGGAAGGGTCGTATGCCGTCCTCGACCATATCGGCGATTTTATTAGGATTGGTTACGACTACCTCCCACGCTTTTTCGGGGGTAAGGTAGTCAAATTCAGCGAGCATCTCGCGCGTGGTGCGGAAATACAGCCCCGTCACGCGGTCGGCATCGGAGAATTTCATACCCGCCTGCAATATCTGGCGATAAATCTCGTCGTATTTTTCGGCGAAGTGCGCGTCACAGGTCGCGACGACCGGCTTGCCCAGCTTTTCGCCGAGCGCGATGATGCGCCTGTTGAGCGCGATCAGCCCTTCCCTGCCTTCGACCTTGCCTTCGTCAATGAGATAGCCGTTGTTGCCCAGCGGCTGGATCTCTAAATAATCATACAGCGCGGCGATTTCCTCCAGTTCCGACTGCGTTTTATTGTCCAGCAGCGCCGAGAACAGCTCGCCCTCCGAGCAGG
>DHAH01000057.1:0-2153 GCA_002397345.1 Clostridiales bacterium UBA4959 | reverse complement strand
TCGCCCTCCGAGCAGGCAGAGCCGATTATCAAACCCTCGCGGTGGTGGTACAACACCGATTTAGGGATGCGCGGCACCTTTTTATAGCAGCTTAAATAGCCGTAGGAGATCAGCTTGTACAGATTTTTCAGTCCCGCCAGATTTTTGGCGAGGATTATCATGTGATGTGGGCGCAGACGCAGCGGATCGGCGCTTTCCGCCATCGCGGCGGACATTCCGGCAAGATCGACAACGCCCTCCGCGCGCAGCTTGTCCGCCATCGCCATGAAGATTTTCGCCAGTACGGCTGCGTCGTCGGACGCGCGGTGGTGGTTGAAATCGCCGAGGTTGAAATACTCCGCCAGCGTGTCGAGCTTATGGCGCTGCAATTCGGAGTTGACATAACGCGACATCGCGACGGTGTCCATGTAGGTATTATTAAACGGCAGACCCGCACGGTCGGCGGCGACGCGGATAAATCCCACGTCGAACGACGCGTTGTGCGCGACAATCACGCTGTCCCCCGCAAATTCGAGGAAAGCGCGCACAGCGTCATCCTGCGTCGGAGCGCCCGCGACCATTTCGTCGGTGATGCCAGTCAGCTCGGTGATATTTTCGGGGATGTGAACGCCCGGGTCGGCAAAAGTGTTAAACACCTCTTTGACCTCGCCGCCTGCCATTCGCACAGCGCCGATCTCGGTGATTTTGTTTGTCAGCGACGAAAGACCCGTGGTTTCGATATCGAATATCACGAACTCGCCGTTGAACGGAACATTTACGTCACCGTGGACAGCGCGCGCGGTGTCGTTGACAAAATACGCCTCGGTGCCCCAGATGACCTTTTGACCCAGCTTTTCGGCGGTTTCCATGGCTTTCTGAAAGCCCTGCACGTTGCCGTGGTCGGTGATCGCAACCGCGCGGTGACCCCATTTATGCGCCAGCTCGACCGCGAGGTCGGGCGGGATCGTCGCGTCCATCGCCGACATCTGCGTGTGCAGGTGCAGCTCGACGCGTTTGGTGTATGGGGGCGGAGCGTCGGGGGCGTCGTTTGGCGTAGTGGCGGGGATATCGTCCGCGGACATATCGTCGGTGCGGCCGATTTTTTTAATTTTGACGATTGCCTGCGGCGTGAGCAATAACTCGCCGTCAAAATCGTCGGGTTTAAGATTGCCCCTGACCGCCAGCACATCGCCGACGCGGATCGATTCCGACAGACCGTTGTCCTCGTCGGTTTTTATTATCCACTTGACGCCGACCGACGCGTCAAAATCGGTGATGCCGAACGTGATAATGACCCTGTCGCCCTTTTTGTTGGTGCGCGTTTCATATTCGAACACCTCGCCCAGCGCGGTAAGGTTGCGCTTTGCCTTTCGCATATTGCGCAGCGACGTGGGGTTTATCGCGAACCCCTCGCCCAGCACGGGTTTCGGGTCGGCAATGTCGAAAGTCAGGTTGCCGATTTTATATTCGGTATCGGAGATAACCTCAGGTTCGGTTTCGTCGCTGTAAAGCGAGGGCGATTTATCGCCGACCGGTTCGGCGGCTGTTTTACCGTCGGATGGTGCTTGAATCCCCCCCCTGCCGGCGTCATTTTTAGGCGGTTCATACGCAATGTTCAACTCCGCGAAGCGCGCGCGCTGGAACACGTCGTAATCGGGCGTATAGCCCTCGTCGCGCCGGATCGTGACGTTGATATGTATATTAAACTCGCTTTTTATAATGCCTTCGATAATCCCGGGCGTGCTCGCGTCATAAAGCAGACCCACGCCCCCGTCGGAGAACGGAATGTCGATGAGCAGCTCCCCTTCTCCGAGCGAATATTTCGCGCCGTCGAAAAAGCCGCGCGACACCGCGCCGATCCGCTCGGTTTCGGTGAGGATTTCTTTTATATAATCGCAGTCATAAAGCTCGGACGGATAGCTGGGCAATATGCGCACCGAACGCAGCTCATACGCGGCGCGCAGTTCCTCCTCCAGCGTATAAAGCTGCGCTTTCGGTATAAGCGATTCAAAAAAAGCGCTGACCTCAAGGTGTCGGCGCTCTTTGTCCGCGCGGATCATGGTTCCGCGCCCGCTGTCAAGCAGCGCCGCGAACGCCGCCGTTGTCGGTGTATATTTGTTGAATATCTCCGTAAGGGTTTTATCGGACATTTATGGTTCTCCTGTGGTATATTT
>DHAH01000103.1:13920-14896 GCA_002397345.1 Clostridiales bacterium UBA4959 | reverse complement strand
GTATCGACGCCGTTTATATAGCCCAGCTCAGCGGCGGCGGCTACATAGCCTTTATACTGCGCGGGTATATTTATGTCGTCGGCGAACCCGGTGTTAACCGTGCCGACCGCCGCGTTTTTACCCGACGCCTTCATTGCCATTGCTAAAAATTCGACTCTTGAAACAGCGCGGTCAGGATTGAACAGCGTTTTTCCGCCCACTGTTTCGCCCACCATGACGCCTTTTTCGGCGAGCTTCAGCGCCGCGTAATACGCCCAGTGACCGCTCATATCATCGTATACGACCGCGGTTTTGGGCTTCTCAACCTTGATATTTACCTTTATATCGTCAGAGCGGTTGCCATATTTGTCATACACTGCGTAGGTAAAGGTGTCGGTTCCCGTCTGGTTCTTTCCCGGTGTATAGCAATAACTGCCGTACGCGGGATTCAACAGGTTGAGCATACCCTTTTTCGGATAGCTTTTGATTACATAGCGCAGTTCGTCGCCTTCGGGATCGCTGGCGCGCAGACTGCCGTAGAGGTCAATGTTGCGCAGCGCCGTCAGGCTCTGTTTGCCATTCACCGCCGTTGAGACGTTGGGCGCGAGGTTCAGTTCGGACAGCACATAAAGTGTGCAGAGCACATCGTAGGGATCTGTATTTCCCGCAGTGCGGAACACGAAGTCGGCGCGCGCCGCGTATGAACCGTCGGCGACAGCAACCGCTGTTTTGGACGGCACGAAACGCAGCAGCGACAGATTCTTGCGCGCGATGGTCTGGTTCTTCATCACCGTAGTCGAGCCGAGCATCAGCGCGCCGTATTCGGGTGAAGGCAGTGAAACGATTGTAACCGCCTCGAGTTTCGACACGCCGAGCGCTTCCTCAAAATCGGCTGCGGAAAAGTTTATTTCCGAGCCGGCGACAGCTGTTTTAACCAGCTCGAGGTCATTTGCCAGAATATTAAGCGCGGGTGAAACCTGGTTTGGTCCGGCGCCGG
>DHAH01000103.1:13050-13812 GCA_002397345.1 Clostridiales bacterium UBA4959 | reverse complement strand
AACCTGGTTTGGTCCGGCGCCGGGCGCGCCGAATGTATTCGGCGTGACGGCGACGAGCGTCAAAACTACTGCGACGAGAAAACCGAGCAGTTTTTTATACCGATTGAAATGGAATGCCATGAGTTTATCCTCCGTTATTTTTTATTGCTTTATATTGCGTCTATAGATATTTTTTTCCGCTTGTAATTTTTTTATACACATAAAACGAATATATTTATAAAACAGTTGAAAAACACACTATTTAGGGTTATAATAAAGTAATATATATTTTATTTCACAGCAGACAGGAGAAAAAAAACAATGCTTGATATTAAAATTACAACCGTGGCTGTTAAAAAGCCGAAACCCGACCAAAACAAACTCGGTTTCGGCAATTATTTTACAGATCATATGTTTATAATGGACTATACCGAGGGAACCGGCTGGCATTCCCCCAGAATCGTGCCGTATGAAAATCTTTCAATCAGTCCCGCCGCGATGGTGTTCCATTACGCACAGGAGATGTTCGAGGGTCTTAAGGCATATTATGCGCCAAACGGTAAAATATTATTATTCCGCCCGCAGAAAAACATCGAGCGTATGAATAACACCAACCGCCGCATGTGCATTCCTGAAATCAATCCCGACGACGCGCTTCAGGCGATAAAAGCCGTGGTGCGCGCTGACAGTGACTGGGTACCGACGCTGCCCGGCACTTCGCTGTATATCCGCCCCTTCATCATCGCAACCGAAGCGCGTTTGGGTGTTCACGCATCGAAAACC
>DHAH01000103.1:4807-12876 GCA_002397345.1 Clostridiales bacterium UBA4959 | reverse complement strand
TGGGTGTTCACGCATCGAAAACCTATCAGTTCATTATCATCCTTTCCCCTGTCGGTGCATATTACGCCACAGGTATAAATCCGGTGAAGATATATGTTGAGCGCGAATATGTGCGCGCCGTCAAGGGTGGCACGGGACAGGCAAAGGTCGGCGGCAACTATGCCGCTTCTCTACTCGGTCAAAAAAAAGCGGAGGAGCTGGGCTATGCGCAGGTGCTGTGGCTGGACGGCGTGCATCGCAAATACATCGACGAGGTCGGCGCAATGAACGTGTTCTTCGTCGTGGACGGCGTTGTATACACGCCCTCGCTCGAGGACGGCTCTATCCTGCCGGGCGTTACCCGCGCGTCGTGCATCGAGCTGCTGCGCGAATGGGGCTATAAAGTTGAGGAGCGCAAGATCGCTTTTGATGAAATTATCGAAGCGAACCGCGCGGGCAAGCTGGATGAGGCGTTCGGCACAGGTACGGCGGCGGTTATCTCGCCTATAGGCGAACTGTGTGACGGCGGCGAACGCATTATTCTTAACGGCGGTAAAATAGGCACGATCGCGCAGCGGCTGTACGACAACCTTACCGGCATCCAGTGGGGCAAGCTCGCCGATACGCGCGGCTGGAGCGTTACAGTCGATTGACCGTCACTGTTGCCCCCGCCGACGATGGGATGCTGCTGAGCGATTATCTGCGGAACAGGCTCGGGTTGTCTCGCATGTCGGTGACGCGTCTCAAGCAGCGCGAGCGCGGATTAATTTTAAACGGCGTCCGCGTTACTGTGCGCGCGATTCTGCGCGCGGGCGACACGCTGGAGCTTGACGACGCCGATAAACCGGATGAAACCGGCGGCCTTATCGCTCCGGTTGAGCTTCCGTTTGATATTATATACGAGGACACCGATATTATCGCCGCGAATAAACCCGCGGGTATGCCCACGCACCCCTCGCACGGGCATTTGTTCGACACGCTTGCCAACGCGGCGGTGTTTCACTTTGCAAAACGGGGCGTACCCTTCGTTTTTCGCGCCGTAAACAGGCTCGACCGCGATACCAGCGGCGTCGTGCTGCTTGCAAAAAACAAGCACGCTGCATACAGGCTCGGATGCGCGGTCGGCGGAGATAAACGCAAAACTGAAAGCATAAAAAAGGAATATTTCGCCGTACTGCGCGGTATAATTAATCCGGCGGAGCCGCTCCGCGGCTTGAGCTTCAACACGAAAACAGGCTCATGTCACGCCATTGATTCTATCAATGGCAAGCGGAGCGGTTCATGCCGGGCAAATTGCGCGGCTGACCTGCCGGGTACGGCATTCTTTTTTGACACACCGTTATTTAACGGCGTTATCGACGCCCCGATCAGGCGCGCGGCTCCCAGCGTTATGCTGCGCGAGGTATCGCACTCGCCCGACGCGGCGCGCGCCGTGACGGAATTTTCGGTAATTTCGATTTTTGAGGTGCCGGAGTTCGGCGTTTTCACAATCGTGCGCGCATATCCGCAAACCGGACGCACGCACCAGCTCCGCGTACATTTCGCGTATCTCGGATGCCCTGTCGCCGGCGACACGCTGTATGGCGTCGCTGATGAGGTTCAGCCCATCGCGCGTCAGGCGCTCCATTGCATGGCGATGACAATCGGCGGGACGCGGATAGAAGCGCCGCTGCCGGACGATATTTTAACATTAATACAATCTGGAAAAACAGTTTGAAAATTATAAACATTAGAAACACAAGCACGAAGCGCGTAATGCGTGACCACGCGGTTTTTTATATTCGGGTTCATTCTGCAAAGGAGCGTGGCCATATAAATGGATGATATAAATAATTCCACCCTACAACCCGTTGAAACAGTACCTTCGCCCGATTCGCCTAAACCGAAACGCTTCTTCGATTACATCCACCCCGTATCATTTGCGCTGCTCATTCTGGCACTCATTTCGGGAGCGGTGCTTTTTTTCTCATACCACAGCGTCGCTTTCTCCGACTTTTTTAACCGCAATATAAGCTCGATGTCCCGTTTCACGTTGGCGAAGATTACGAATTTCTTGCCATTTTCGCTTGCCGAAACGGTTGTCTTCTGCCTGCCGATATTCGTCGTGTGGGTTATTATCCGCGCGGTCAGGCTGTCGAAACGCTCGACGGCGGAAAATTGCCGATTGATTTTCGCGTTGTTGTCGCTCATTTCGCTGCTTTTTTCGATGTTTGTACTAAACTTCGCGACCGCCTACCGCGGCTCGACGCTCGAGGTCAAGCTGGGGATCGACAGACGTGATGTAACGGCGGGCGAGCTGACGGCGACCGCATCCGAGCTGATGAAACGGCTGGACGGCGTAATCGGCACGGTGAATTTCATTTACGGCGCGTCGTCGAAGATGCCCTATTCGCTTGGGGAAATGAATAAAAAGCTGAACGACGCCTATGCCGCGACGTGCGAAAAATATCCGTTCGTGCAGTCGATGCGCACAAATATCAAGCAAATCGTATTGTCCGAGCCGATGACCTACACGCATATCTCCGGTGTATACAGCTATTTTACGGGAGAGGCTAACCTGAACACCAATTTCCCCGACTACATGCTGCCCTACACCGCCGCGCACGAATTTTCACACCAGCGCGGCATCGCGCGCGAGGACGAGGCGAATTTCATGGCGTTTCTCGTCTGCATGGAATCCGACGACCCATATATTTTATACAGCGGTTACGTAAATCTGCTCGGTTATGTGATGAATGCGCTCGCTTTGGCTGATCAGAGCGCATACAGATACCTGTGGAACGGTGCTGACCGTAAAATAAAAGGCGAATTCATCGCTTATAACAAATTTTTCGAAAAATACCGCGAATCAAAAGTTTCAAAAGTATCCGATACGATAAACGACACATTTTTAAAGATTCAAGGTCAAGCTGAAGGCAGCCGCAGCTACGGGCGCGTCGTTGATCTTGCGGTCGCATACGCAAAACAACATTATGGGGTGAACAATTGACAACAGCATTTAAAGGCGTCACCGTTTCGGTGTTGGGGTTGGGGGTATCGAACCGCCCGCTCATAGATTGGTTACTCTGCCGGGGAGCGATTATCACCGCGCGCGATAAAAAGCGCCGCGCCGAGCTGGGCGCAGTCGCCGATGAGCTTGAGAGCCGCGGCGTTAAGCTCGTCTGCGGTGAAGATTATTTAAAAAACATCACCGACCGCGTGATTTTCCGCTCGCCGGGGATACGGTTTGACAAGCCCGAGCTGCTCGAGGCAGTGGCGGGGGGCGCGGAACTGACCTCCGAGATGGAGTTGTTTTTCGAGCTGTGCCCCTGCCCCATCATCGGCGTGACGGGCAGCGACGGCAAAACTACGACCACAACTATCATTTATAAATTGCTTGAAGCCGAATATGGCGCAAACCGCGTGTTCGTGGGGGGCAACATCGGCGCGCCCCTGCTACCGCGTCTGGGCGAAATTACGCCCGACTGTTTTTGCGCCGTCGAGCTGTCGAGCTTTCAGCTCCAGACAATGCGGCGCTCACCCGATATAGCGGTGATTACCAATGTAACGCCCAATCACCTCGATTATCATACGGATATGGCGGAGTATACCGACGCCAAACGCAACATCTTCCGATATCAAAAGCCCGGTTCACGACTGGTGCTGAACGCGTCCTGTGACGTGACGCGCGCGATGGTTGACGAAGCCGCACCGGGAGTATCTGTGACATTGTTCCGCACGGACAAATTGCCCAATGACCCCGCCGTCGAGCCTGAGCGTTTTGCGCGCGTATTCCAGCGTGGAAATGATATTTTTTATGCTGGGCTGAACGGCAATCCTCAGCGCTTAATCGGCACCGACAGCATCTTGTTGCCCGGCGTTCATAACGCGTCAAATTATATGGCGGCTTTCGCGGCGCTGCACGGTCTTGTATCCCAGGATAAATTCGAGCCGCTGGCGCGCAATTTCGGCGGCGTTGAGCACCGCTGTCAATTTGTGCGGGAACACGAAGGCGTGAGATATTTCAACAGCTCCATCGACTCCAGCCCGACGCGCACCGCCGCCGCGCTGTCGTCGTTTGGGCGACGCGTTATCGCCATCTGCGGCGGCTATGACAAGCACATCCCCTTCGAGCCGCTGGCGGAAGCGCTCTGCAAGTATACGAAAGCCGTTGTTTTAACCGGCGCAACAGGGGAAAAAATCCGCGCCGCGCTGCTTTCTTGCCCCGATTACATTGCGGCGGATTCGATATCCGCCCGTCCCGTTATCGCCGCCCAGCCGGAGTTCGATTTGGCGGTTGAAGCCGCGCGTTCGCTTGCGCAGCCCGGTGATGTGGTGATTCTGTCGCCCGCCTGTGCCAGTTATGACGCTTTCACCAACTTCGAAGAGCGGGGAAATCGATTTTGCGATATTGTGAATAACTGGTATTAATATAAGGAGATATAATAACTTTGGAAATTGACATTCAAAAATTAATTGCCGAGTTGTGCGCGATCCCGACGGTGTCGGGTTTCGAAAAGAGCGCCGCCGACGCGCTTGACAAGCTCGCGCTGCCCTATTTTGACGAGGCGATGCACACGCCTGTCGGCAACCACATTTATGTAAAACGCTGCGGCAAGCCCGGCGCGAAAAAGTTCCTGCTTGACGCGCATATCGACGAGATCGGTTTTTTAATCCGCGATATCGTTCCCTCAGTTGAAAACGGGGGCGACGATACGCGCGGATTTTTAGGCTTTGTAACCGTTGGCGGCGTTGACACGCGCCTACTGCCCAGCACGCAGGTCACCGTTTGGGGCAAGCGTCCTATTGGCGGCGTCATCACCTCCACCCCGCCGCACCTCCAAAAAGGCGGTGATGCGGACAAACTGCCCGCGCTCGAAAAACTCTACATTGATACGGGATTTACTGTCGCAGAACTGCGTGAGCTGGCGCCGATCGGCACGCCCGTCACCTTCACTTCTCAAATCACCGAACTGAAAAACGGGCGGATCGCCGGCAAATCGCTCGATGACAAGTCGTGCGTCGCCGCAATCATCGCCGCCGCCGCGCTGCTCAACGACGCGGAACTCGACTGCGACGTTTACGCGCTTTTTTCCGCGATGGAGGAAACAGGCGGCACCGGAGCTGTCACCGGCACGTTCGGATTGAAGCCCGACTGCGCGATCGCGCTCGATGTTGATTTCGCGCGCGGGCCCGACACGCCTCGCCACAAATCGGTCGCGTTGGGCGGCGGACCATCGGTTTCAATTTCGATGGCAACCGACCGCGCGTTCACCGGAAGGCTCGTTGAATTCGCTAAAACCAAAGAAATGAAGCTGCAAACCATTGTCGAAGCCACATACACCGGCACCAACGGCGACCACATCCACCTGACCGGCGAGGGCGTGCCTGTCGCCGTTATGAGCATACCGCTGCGTTACATGCACTCCTGCGCTGAGGTTATCGATCTCGCCGACGTGCGTATGACCGCCGAGCTTATCGCCGCATTTATACGTGAAGGGGGTGCCATATAAATGGACAGCCGTTTTAATTTACTGCGCCGCTTGTCCGAGGCATTCGGACCGACCGGCTGCGAACATGAAGTTAAAGAGATAATAAGCGCCGAGCTTGAAGACTGCTGCGACGAGCTTTATACCGACAAACTGGGCAACCAGATCGCCGTCGTACGGGGACGCGGCAGCAACGAGCGTTTGATGCTCGCCGCGCACACCGACGAGGTCGGATTAATGATAACGCACATCGATGACGACGGTATGCTGAAGTTCGACGCGGTGGGCATCGATCCGCGCGTACTATGCGGGAAGCGCGTCGTGGTCGGCAATGACCCGAAAAACGGCGCTCCCGAGCGTACCCGCACTGTCGGTGTTATCGCTTCCAAGCCCATCCATCTGCAAAAGGGCGACGAGCGCAATAATCCGACGAAAATCGACGACATGTGCATTGATATCGGCGCGACTAACCGTGAAGACGCCGAAAAATATGTTTCGCCCGGCGACTACGGCACATTTGTCACCGAGTTTTCTCCGCTGGGCGGGAATCTGTATGTCGGCAAAGCGATTGACGACCGTTTCGGCTGTGCGGTGATGTGCGACACTATAAAACGCCTGCGCGCCGAAGGTGTCAAGCCGACGCGCGACCTTTATTTCGCTTTCACCGTGCGCGAAGAAACCGGATTATCGGGCGCGCGCGCTGCCGCGTTTGCCATTAATCCCGACCGCGCAATTGTGCTTGAGGCGACGGCTGTCGCCGATCTTGCGGGAGTCGCGCCCGGACTGCGTGTCGCCGAGCTGGGCGGCGGTGGCGCGATCTCACTGATGGACCGCTCGACGATCTACAACGGCGATCTTGTAAAACAGGCGCTGGCGATCGCAGAGAAACATAATATCAAATGCCAGCTCAAGCGTTACGTTTCGGGCGGCAACGACGCCGGAGCGATCCACCGCACGCGTGAAGGCATTCTCACGCTGGCGGTTTCCGCGCCCACCCGTTATCTGCATTCGGCGTCCACCGTATTCTGCGCCGACGATTATTTTGCTGTATCTGAACTTATCTTTAATATTATAATGAATGAGGATCGATAAAATGGTTGAATTATTAATAAAATTGTTCGACGCACAATCTGTTTCCGGCGGCGAAAAGCCCGTCGCCGACGTTATTGAAGCCGAAATAAAGCCCTTCGCCGACGAGATACGCCGCGACGCGATGGGCAATCTTATCGCGCTGCGCAAAAGTAACGGCAAATCGCCCAACCCGCGTAAAATCATGTTTGCCGCGCACGCTGATGAGATTGGCTTTCTTGTCACTTTTATCGATGATAAAGGCTTTATCCGCATCGCGCCTATCGGTGGTATAAGCTGGATCTCCTGCGCGTTTTCGGTCGTTAAGTTTGAAAACGGCGTGATGGGCGTGCTTGTGCCCGACAGCGATGCCAAAACGAGCGAATACGACGCCGATAAATTTTACATCGATATCGGCTGCTCCGACCGCGCGGGCGCTGAGAAGCTGGTTCAGATCGGTATGCGCGCCGCCGTCGCCCCGCAGCTCCACGAGCTGGCGAACGGCAGGATCGCCGGACGTCCGTTGGACGATAAAATCGGCTGCGCGGTGCTCGTCGAGGTCATGCGCCGCCTGAAAAACAACGCCGACGACGTATATTTCGCCTTCACCGTACAGGAGGAGGTCGGCTGCCGGGGTGCGCGTACTTCCGCGTTCGGTGTCATGCCCGACATAGCTTTCGCGTGCGACGTGACCGGTACGGGCGACGTGCCCGGCTCGAAACCTATGGCGGTTAAAGTAGGCGGCGGAGCGGCGATAAAAATCAAAGACGCGTCGGTGATCTGCGCGCCTGAATTGGTCGCCGAACTGACAGAACTTGCAAAATCGAACAACATACCGCACCAGCTTGAAATCCTGCAATACGGCGGCACCGACACCAGCCAAATGCAGCTTTCCGGATCGGGCGCGATCGCGGGAGCGCTGTCGGTTCCGACGCGCTACGTCCACTCAAGCGTGGAGCTGTGCGACCTTGCCGATGTAGAAGCTTGTGTGGCATTGTTCGTAAAATATCTCGAAAAATAATAGGAACGCGGGGGACGGGGATACGCGTGGGGGGAGAAGCTCCCCCCAAAACCCGCAATAAAAGGGATAAATTAATTAAAAATGTTCTATCGGCATAAAACAAATACGCCACACGATTATGTGTCATACTCGGATGGGTGGCATAGCGATGATAATATCATTATTTTGTTTGAAGCATATTAAAAAATAAATCCCATATTTTCGGGGACGTGGGAGAGCGGGGCTAAGCTTGCTTGACCCCGCTCTCCACCACGCGTATCCCCCGTATCCCCGTCCCCCGCTCGGAAATTAACATGAATAATAACATTTTACAAATCGACAACAAAGCGACACATGTGCTGCGCGATTATTTTGACGCCGCTGACGCTGTCGCGGCAAAGGTGACCGAGCGGGTGCTCGACGCCTTCCGTGAGGAGCGTGTGTCCGATTCGATGTTCGCCATGACCTCCGGTTACGGTTATGACGACCGGGGTCGCGACGCGCTCGACCGCGTGTGGGCGCGCGTATTCGGCACGGAAGCAGCTTGCGTGCGG
>DHAH01000103.1:4164-4596 GCA_002397345.1 Clostridiales bacterium UBA4959 | reverse complement strand
CGTGCGGCATAATATCGTGAGCGGTACGCATGCGCTCACAATCGGACTGTTCGCGCTGCTCCGGCCGGGCGATGTGCTTTTATCGCTGACCGGTAAGCCTTATGACACGCTCGATGAGGTAATCGGGCTGACCGGCGAAGCGGGCAGCGGCAGTCTGCGCGATTTCGGCGTTGACTACCGCGAGGTTCCGCTTGATGGCGATTTTACGGCTGCGCTTGCCGACCCGCGTGTAAAAGTCGCGTTTTTCCAGCGCTCGAAGGGGTATATGAACCGCCGCACACTGTCGGCTGACGAACTGACCACCCTGACGCGCCGCGTTAAAGCGCTGCGACCCGACATTTATACCGTCGTTGACAACTGTTATGGCGAATTTGTGTGCGAGCGCGAACCGGAAGCGGATTTGCTGATCGGTTCGCTTATAAAAAACCCCGG
>DHAH01000103.1:2756-4009 GCA_002397345.1 Clostridiales bacterium UBA4959 | reverse complement strand
AAAACCCCGGCGGCGGCATCGCGGAGACAGGCGGTTATCTCGCCGGAACAAAACGCGCTGTCGAGCTTGTCGGGTATAGGCTGACTTCGCCGGGTATCGGACTGGAAGCCGGAGCTGGCTTGATTCATACTAAATCGATGTTCCGCGGTCTGTTTTTCGCGCCGCACTGCGTGGCTCAGGCAGTCAAAACCGCTATCTATGCCGCGTATATATTCGGCGAGCTGGGTTATGAAGTCGAGCCGCTCTACTCCGAGCCGCGGTTTGATATTATCCAAACGGTTAAGCTTAATAACGCTGATAAACTGTGCGCCTTTTGCCGAGGGATACAAGCGGGATCGCCTGTCGACGCTTTCGTCACTCCCGAGCCGTGGGACATGCCCGGTTATACCGACAAGGTTATCATGGCGGCGGGCGCGTTTGTGCAGGGTTCCTCCCTCGAGCTATCCGCCGACGGGCCGCTGCGCCCGCCTTACACCGCTTTTTTCCAGGGCGGTCTGACTTTCGAGAGCGGTCGGATAGGCGTGCTCTCCGCCGCTCGCGCGGTAGCTTGTTTAACATAAAGGGAACAGATATACGCAGCCCATAAACATTGAACATTATAAAAAACCGCTTCCTGTATGGCAGAGCGGTTTTTTATGGATCGATACTTCAATATGTAGAAACTTTTTAAACTCTTCTTTTTACTTTTATTATTAACCCTGTTACGAGCATCGCGGCGGTTCCTAATAACAAATAAATTCCGCCATACCAAACGAATGCTCCTTCGCCCATTGAAAATAACACCCAGTGTGATAATACAAACGTTACGGCGGGTATCAAAGGAAATAGCCAAAGCTTTTTTATGCTTTTCCCAGATATTATTCCTGTGCAGATTGCGAAAACCGGATCCACGATATAAAACAGCAGGAACATGAAAGCCATACCCGCGTCGCCCGGTATAGTCTTTACTCCGATAAACGGGATCGCGAACATTATGATAATACTTGCTAATGTTAAAAGAAGTATTGTTCTTAGCTGTTTCATATTATACCTTTTAAAATAAAAGAAGTGAAGTTGATACATAACGAATCAACTTCCCCGCTTTATTATTGGAGCGGATAACGGGAATCGGACCCGCAGCCTCGGCTTGGGAAGCCGATGTTTTACCACTAAACTATATCCGCGAACGGTATTATTATACACCACGGCACACCGATTGTCAAGTATTTTCGTGATGTATTCATATTTCCAATTTTAGAATTTTATACTTTATC
>DHAH01000103.1:2253-2616 GCA_002397345.1 Clostridiales bacterium UBA4959 | reverse complement strand
TTAGAATTTTATACTTTATCCCCAACAATCGTGGAACGCGTGGTGACAAGTTTACTTGCGTCCCGCACTCGCTTTTCCAAGTCAAAAAAGACTCCCGCTTACCGGAACCGGCAGGCGAGAGTCTTTTTATTTGACTTGATTTGGTTTAGCGTTTCTTTGCGACAACGAATCCTGCGAGGGATATAACGGCTGCAAAAGCGGCGATGACGCCATAATCGAATGTCTGAGGAGCTGCGGGTGCCGCAGGTTTGACAGATGTATCGACCACCGGTTCACTTTTCGGAACTTCAATTATTGGCGTTTCGGTTGCGGTGTTTTCGATTTTACCGTCCTTGAAGGCGTCGTAAGTAATGGGGGAATCGG
>DHAH01000103.1:0-2124 GCA_002397345.1 Clostridiales bacterium UBA4959 | reverse complement strand
GTCGTAAGTAATGGGGGAATCGGATTCTGCGAAGTTGATATTCTTATAGCTGGAGGAGATGAGCTTGCAGGCAAGACCGACGGAGTTGAAATCAAGGGGTGCTTTATCAACATATGTGCCTACAGTGTCTGAACCGACCATGATCTGTTTGCCGTTAATGTAAGCCGAAGCTTCAAAGACGCCATCAGCTTTGCGGCAAATAACGGTAAGGTTAACTGTATCGCCATCCTCAATACCCATATCGGAAAGATAAGTACGATTTAGTCCCCATGTACCGCCCCAATCACCGCTTTTATTAAAAGCAAAACACGGCTCAGTGTTCGCGTCATGGGCAATAAAGAGAGCGTATGTAGCATCAGAGGGCCCGATAAAGAAGCCCACGCAGCCATTGCCATATTCGCCGGAGTCAGTGGAGTACATAGTAACGAAATCCATCGACATTGCGAAATACTCTTTAGTTATAGGTTTCCAGTCAGCTATGACTACTTCAGAGGTTGTATCAATATACTCCTCGGCAGCAACGGTTGTCGGAAAGATCATAACCGCCATCATGAGCGCGATTATCAGAGTAAGTAACTTTTTCATTTTTTAATACCCTTTCTGTTATTAAGTTTTTGCTTATACAGTATTTATATAATAATATACAACATTTTTATTAAAATTGCAATAGGTAAATGATATATCTTTACAGTTTTTAATTATTTAACTAATCAGGCAGCGGAGGTAGCAAGTTTAATTGTCACCTCCGCTCTCTTTTTATATCTCGTTTTTAGTTTACCGCCGGGAGTTCACGCTTCCGCTGACATTTCCCGATACATTTACCGAATGCCCGGCATTGACATCTCCGTTGACGTTCCCGCAGGTTAGCCCATGTCCGGCGCGTACGCCGCCGCCCACGTTACCGCGGCAGTTCAGGCTGTGACCGGCGGTCGCGTTTTGACCTACATCACCGCACTGCATACTGTGGCCGGCGGTTGCGTTGCCCTTCACATTTTCACAGGTCATACTGTGTCCGGCGGTCGCGTTGCCACTCACATCACCGCACTGAAGCGTCATATAACTTTCCACATTTAAAGCCGATCCGCGATACTCGAATATCACGCGCTGCTCATTCAATTTATTTTGCGCTATCTCTCTCGATTTTACCATCTTTTTGCCGATGAAGATCAACGCGCGCAGCTTGCCGTCGTCCTGCGGATAATCATCGAGCAGCGGCGCGGGCGACGTATTGCTCCCGTCGCCAGAACCTATCCCGAACAAGCCGTCCATCGTGACGCCCAGCGCGCTCGCGAGTTTTGGCAGCGTCATAATATCAGGCATGGTATCGCCGCACTCCCACTGGCTGACCGCCTGATGCGTCACTCCCAATATCTGTGCGAGCGCCACCTGAGTCAGGCTCGCAAGCACGCGCAGCCTTGCTAAGTTCGCGCCGAAGTTTTCATAGATATTTGCACCGTTTGTGTAATTTTCGTCCATGTAAATCGTACCTCCGTATGTATTTGATGGCGTTATTATATCATATCAAGCATTCGTTGTAAATAAAGCAGTTCTTGATTCTGTAATATTTATTTCAAGCAACGCTTGAATGGTGTTTTTTTGCAGATTTTGTATAATATACAACATTGTTACCAATAATATATGTACATAATATACACTGCGGAGGTGACGGTAAAATGACAAACAATAACGAAAGCAATAAGCAAAACGAGGGTGTACCGCTCGGATTCGGTATGGCGCTCGCTATGCAGCCCGGCGGCATGGAGGCATTCGCCGCGCTGACCGAGCCGCAAAAGCAAGCGTATCTCGAACGCGCGCGGAACGCAAAATCCAAACGTGAAATGGGCTCTATCGTACAAGAACTGACCGCCGGAAATAACGTTGTTATGTAGGTGGGGGGACGGAGACGAGCGCGCGGGGGTGATTAACACTCCCGCACCCATTCCCGCTAAGTAAATAGTATACTATTTATGCCGCTTATGTTGATTTTTTCACATAGGCGGTGTAACTTTTTGATAACTAATAAAAAATCTCGTGTCAATATATTAAAGTTTTTGGCTCAGATTTTTATCAGGTTTATAATATAAAATTTTTATTAAAGTTTTTGGGGGGTCTGGGGGACTTTTC
>DHAH01000056.1:9495-22563 GCA_002397345.1 Clostridiales bacterium UBA4959 | reverse complement strand
GTAAATTCTCAAAGTAAATGCAACAGTGCAATTTAAAGTTGCGTTTACACTGAGAAGGAAAATGTGGTAGCATTAAGTCTGAGAAAGGAGCTCAGACAAATGGAAAAATCAAAGAAGAAAAACAAACACATGACCCTCGACGACAGAATTGAGATTCAGGAATGTTTATGCAAAGAAATGACATTCAAAGCAATCGCAAAAAGGATCGAAAAAAGTCAAACAACAGTTTCCCGCGAAATCAAACTTCATATGCAGACCTACACAAACGGACACGTGAGGAGCGACGACGTTTGCCCGAAACTGCTCAAGGCGCCTTTTGTTTGCAACGGTTGCGATAAAAAATCAAGAAGCAGCTGCCCCTATCGCAGGCAAATTTATTCTGCCAAAAGTGCTCAGGCAGCGTATGAGGACTTGCTTAAAGAGTCTCGAAGCGGCATTCCGCTGAACAAAGAAGAGTTCTATGAAACCGAACGCGTGATTTCTGACGCTGTTCGCCATGGGCAGCACATTTATCACGCAATTTTGGCAAACAAACTGCCGGTCTCGACAGCCACCGTTTATCGCCATATTAAAAAGAAGTATTATTCAATAGGCGTTATCGATCTCCCGAGAGCGGTTAAGTTTAAGCCGAGGAAAACAAACCAAACCGAGGTTATTCCCGCTCAAGCGAAAAAGGGGCGTACTTACAACGATTATCTTGATTTTATCGAGCAGAACAGCGATCTGACAACCGTTCAGCTCGATACGGTAATAGGGAGGATTGGCGGCAAAGTGATTATGACTATTCATTTTGTCAGCTGTGATTTTATGTTCGGGTTGCTTCTTGATAACAAGACCTCCGTCGAAGCCTCAAACAAAATTATAGCTCTCAAACTCCGTCTAAGCGAAAACCATTTTTGTTTCGGTGACATTATCCCGCTATTTCTTACCGATAACGGCGGCGAATTTAGCAATGTATCCGCGTTTGAAGATGACGCCGACGGCAACACCGAGACAAAGCTGTTCTTTTGCTCGCCGCGCTCACCGGAAGAAAAACCGCACATTGAGAAGAACCACACGATGTTCCGTGATATTGTTCAGAGCGGAACCTCTTTTGACGATTTCACGCAGGAAACGGTAGACCTTATTTTTTCACATGTCAACAGCGTAAAGCGCAAGCAATTCAACGGCAAAAGTGCCTATGACATGTTTACTTTTTCCTATTCCCGAGAACTTGCCGTGATATTTGGCATCTCTGAAATCCCCGCTAAGCAAGTTATCCAATCACCTAAATTGCTGAAAATCTCGTCTCATAGTTAATGCAATCATAGTTGCATTTAGTCTGAGAAATTAAGCTCTCAGGCTTTTTGGTCATGCTTTTTTTCAATTATCTGCCGTGTTTTTAGTTGTTTTTCAACTTTTATTCTTCTTTTTTACATTAACTGCAACCCTTTCTCTCGATAAATGCTACCCCTTTGCTACTGTTGCATTTACTTTGAGAATTTACGCGCATTTGGTTGAATACACCTAATGCGCGGCATAATGATAACTATTTAGTACGGGCGATCAACGACCGCCCGTACAAGCATCGCCATATTCTAATAACCTCCGCCCGGAGGTGCAGGGGGTCTTGTGGGGGAACTCCGTTCCCTGTTCTTATCCGAGCATTTTGGCAGCGGTGACGGTGTTCGCCAGCAGCATTGTTATCGTCATCGGACCGACGCCGCCCGGTACAGGCGTGATATACGACGCCAGCGGCTCCACGCCAGCGAAATCTACATCTCCGCAGAGCTTGCCGTCCGCGCCGCGGTTCATGCCGACGTCGATCACCACCGCGCCGGGGCTTATCATATCGGCGGTGATGAAATTCGCGCGCCCGACAGCGGAAATGAGTATCTCCGCGCGGCGGCATTCAACCGCGAGATCGCGCGTCTTTGAGTGGCAGACCGTCACCGTACCGTTCGCGTGCAGCAGCAGCATCGCCATGGGCTTGCCCACGATATCGGAGCGCCCCACGACTACGCAGCGCTTGCCCGCAACCTCGATACCCGAACGGCGCAGCAGCTCCATCACGCCCGCGGGTGTGCAAGGTAAAAATGTATGGCTGCCGATCATTATCCTGCCCACGTTATAGGGATGGAAAGCATCCACATCTTTATTTTTATCGATATTTTCGACTACCGCAGCCTCGTCGATATGTTTCGGCAGCGGCGACTGTACCAATATCCCGTGAATTTTTTCATCGCGGTTAAGCTTTCCGACCAGCGCCAGCAGCTCGTCCTGCGAAACCGACGCGGGCAGCTCGTAAACCTCGGAATAAATTCCGATCTCTTCACAGGCTTTCTTTTTATTTCTCACATAAGTATGTGACGCCATGTCGTCACCCGCTATCACAACCGCCAAACCGGGTTTAACCCTCATTCCGGCGATCTCACAACGCAGCTCGGCGCGGATTTCGGCTGATATTTGTTTGCCGTCGATAATTTTTGCCATTACTTTGTACTCCCGTTGTCCTTTTCGCTTGATTCTGCCCTGTCCACGGACAGTGTGTCCGCATCAGACGGCGCATACGCGGGCGCAATTTTCGCCTGCATATACGCTGTGGGCTTGGTTTTACCCCGCCGCGCAAAGGCAAGCAGCACTACGATCGCAATGACGGAACAAAGCATAGTTACAAACGCCACAAGCTGGCTGATGCGTATTTCCCCTACATACAGGCTGTCGGTACGCAGCCCCTCGATGAACATACGCCCCAGCCCGTACCAGCTAATATACATCAGTATTATCTGCCCATCGAATTTCTTCTTTTTATAAAGGAGGTTAATAAGAATAAAGCCCAGCAGATTCCACAGCGATTCGTATAGGAACGTCGGATGGACATAAATCGTTTCGACGTGGTATTTGTTGCGTATACCCATGCGCCACGGCAGATCGGTCACGCCGCCGTATGCTTCGGCGTTGAAGAAGTTGCCCCAGCGCCCGATAATCTGACCGAGCATAGCCGCCGGGCCCAGCATATCGAATACGCGCGCGGCGTCGATTTTCTTCACTTTTATAACGATTATCGCCGCGATCGACCCGCCGATTATGCCGCCGTAGATCGCCAGCCCGCCCTTCCAGACGGCGACGAAGTTATACAGTGTCTCCGCGAAATTATCGGCTACATATGTGGGCAGGTTGGTCAGCACATAATACAGCCTTGCGCCGACCAAACCGCCCAATATAATGTATATCGCCATGTCGAGCACATCGTCGCT
Organism: Clostridiales bacterium UBA4959; assembly: GCA_002397345.1. Taxonomy (GTDB): domain Bacteria; phylum Bacillota; class Clostridia; order Oscillospirales; family CAG-272; genus DTU078. The sequence goes on along the minus strand of DHAH01000056.1, from coordinate 19,327 downwards.
TTTCACGCGCTCCTGTCTGGCGCGCCACAGCACATAACCCACCGCCGCGACGATACCCAGCGTTATAATAATGCCATACCACACGATCTGGTAGCCGAAAACGCTGAACGCGGCGGAGTCGATCTTAAATTCGCCTATTCCCAATCCGGGAAAAGAAATATAACTGGTCAGATTGCGGTTCATATGATTTTTGTATCTGTCGATTTACCGGCCGTTTCAAGCGGCATTATGGTCGCCAATGTGTAGTGACTCTCATCGAACAGCTCATTAAATATTTTGTTTGTATAATCCATGTCCAGCGAGCGGATTATATCGGCGTAATCAAGCATATCGGCGCCCTCGAAAACGAAATCCCCGAGGAACCTGTTGGCGATGGCGTCTGTGCTGTCAAAACCCTTTATATAACCGGCGTACATAACGCGGCGGCAGCGTTCGAAATCCTCTTCCGACAAGCCGTTTTTCTTTGCCGCGGCAATATATTCTTTAAACCGCTCGAAAATCTTCTCCGGCTCGGCGGACTCGCCCTGAACGACGAGTATCGACATGCTGCGGTTGTGGTCATGCCACGCGCCGAAATTCTGGCTGATAAGCCCCTCTTTATACAGATCGTTGAACAGCTCGCTGCCGCCGCCGAACAGCATGTTTTCCAGCACTGTCATAGCGGCGTTTTTCTTCATGCGCTCATTTGGATCGCCCGAGATCGCCGTATCTTTTACGCCGATGGAGAACAGCGGCTTTGCCACCTGCATTTTGCGGCTGAACCGAGGCTTGTTGACCTGCGGCGCTTCTGTAAAGGGCGCGTTTTCTACCTCATGCGTTTTCCGGGGTTTAAGCATCTTGTCGGCAACCGCTATAACCTGCTCGGGCGTGACGTTGCCGCACACGCACAGCGCCATATTGCCGAGGTTATAGAACGTTTCATAACACTTGTACAACAGCTTATAATCGATCTTGGCTATCGACTCGACCGAGCCGGCGATTTCAAGCCGCGCGTTGTGGTTCGCGTATATAGCTTTAAGCATACCGAACAGCAGCGCCCTGCCGGGGTTGTCGTCGCCCATGCGGATCTCCTGCGCTATGATACCCTGCTCCTTCTGCACGGACGCTTCGGTGAAATACGGCTTGCTTACATAATCGAGCAGTATCTCAAGCGAATCGTCGAAGTAAGCGGTGCAGGAGAACAGGTACATGGTGACAAAGAACGAGGTGTAGGCGTTCGCCGACGCGCCCGTCGCGGCAAACCGCGAGAAGGTGTCGACGCCGTCCTCGTTTTCGAACATTTTATGCTCGAGAAAATGCGCTATGCCGTCGGGCACTTCGGTATATCCGTTCTCGCCTTTAATGCGGAATTTGTTGTTTACCGAGCCGTATTTAGTGCCGAATACAGCGTAATATGTGGAAAGCTCTTTGGGCACCACATAAATATCCAGCCCGCTTGTGTGTTTGATATAATAATACTTTTCACCTATCGCGGCGTTCTCTTTTACGGTTACAACGCTTTTACCCGTGTTATTCATCTTCGTTTTCGCTCCCTTCTTCGGCTTTCAATGTGCCGTTGAGGAAATATACAGTGTCGAGCGTGACGCGTTTTGCCATTGCGGCGATCTCTTCGGCGGTAACGGTTTCAAGCGCCGCCGCCGCGTCCTCCGGGCTGTCGTCCCTGCCGGCAAGAAGCCGGGAGGTATACCAACCCTTCAGCGATCCGGCGTCGTCATACAACTCACGATAGCCGTTTATAAGCGAGTTGCGCGCGGCGATCATTTCAGACTGAGTTATCTCACCGTTTTTGACGCACTCGAGCTGACGCAGGATTTCATCCTGCGCTTTTTGTTTATTTTTGACCTCGATACCGCTGGAAACGACCATCAGGCCTTTATGCGCTTCGGGGCTGGCGCTGCAATAATAGCACAGACTCAGCTTTTCACGCACGTTCATGAACAGTTTCGACGACGGAGAGCCGCCGTACAGCTCGCGGAACATCGCGAACACGTGATAATCGCGGTCGCGCAGTGTGCAGTCGGTGCGGAAGCCTATCGACAGCTTACCCTGATTGACGGGCTGATCCTCGATAACCTCGCGCACGGTGTCGGCGCGGCGCTTCACCTGTGTGAAGGGTTCCGGCGCCACCGTATTCGCGCAGCGCGCGAACAGCGCCGAAAGCTGCGCGGTCAGCGCTTTTACATCGGTATTACCGACAAAATACAGCTCGACGCGCGCGGTGGTCAGCAGCTCGCGATAAAATTTATATAGCGACGCCGGGGTGATGGCTTCCACAGCGTTCACCTCGCCCATCGCCGATATCGCAAAAGCCTCGCCGCGGCACATCTCGTCGTAGCAGCGCTTGACGGCATACGCGCCCTTGTTGTTTATCTGCGCCTTTATCTGGTCGCAGAGATTGCGCTTTTCACCCTCGGTATAATCGGAGCGGAATGCGCCCCCGTCAGCCTCGGTGAGAGGATTGAAGATGACCTCGCCCAGCATATCGGTCAGCTCGGACAGCACCGGCGTTGGTTCGAGCGCGTATTTATCGGCGAGCACATATGAATAGAAGCCTATCACCTGTGTTTCGCCCAGTTTGTAGACGCGCTGCCAAATCCCCGAGCCATAGAGGTAGTCAAACCGTTTGTTGAGCGCCGCCATGTCGGGGTATTTCCCCGTACCGCGTAGCAGCACCGCCGGGAGCAGCGACGCCTGCGACGCGGTCTCTGCGCGCAGCGGCAGCATGAACTCCGCTGAAATGAAGTTGGTCTTGAATTTGTCGGTCTCGATGATATTCAGATATACCGAATCGGCGAGCTTTATTCTTGCCGGAGGCATTATATCCACTTCCTCTCATATTGATTGAATCCGTTTTACCGGATCCTCTCGTAATATCCTATATTATACTACCGTTTTTCACCGATTTCAACCGTAATTTCGAGCAAATGCGTTTTTCTATCAAACGGAAACGAATTGTTTACAACTTCAGGTCTATTCTTTGAAGCTATTATTTTTCCATCTAATTTGTACGAGGTTTTATCTCCCGCAATGACACGGATTTGATAATCGGTCCCGTGCTTGCGCATGCTCAGTGTGAAGCCGTCGAACAATTTTGACAGCCGGGGCGAGATTGCAAATCCTCCTTCCCGCTCGCTGTATCCCAGCAGATATTCGAGCACCGCTTTGTAATACCACGCCGCGGCGCCTGTATACATCGACCAGCCGCAGCGTCCGGGGAACTCCGGTGCGCTGTATACATCGCCCGCCAGCGCGTAAGGCTCGCCCTTGTATCTCTTCGCCAGTTCCTCATCGTCGCGGCGCGACGCGGGGTTTATCGCCAACAGTATCTCTGTACCCTGCGTTTTCATGCCCGCGCCGATCAGTGCCATAGCGCCCCACACCGCCGCGTGCGTATACTGACCGCCGTTTTCACGCACGCCCGGCACGTATCCGCGTATATATCCGGGGTTTTTCCCCTCTTCGGGTGTGAATGGCGGCGTAAACAGCTTGAATATTTTATATTTTTTATCAAATAAATTGTCGTACATGCCCTCCAGCGCTATTTCCGAACGCCTGCGTCCGCTCTCGGATACCGGAGCGCTGCCCATGCCGGAAAATACCGCGAACGCCTGCGGCAGGATGTCAAGCTTGCAGCCCCCCTCGGTTTCGTCCGTACCCAGCGGCGTTCCGTCGCCGTAAAACGCGCGTGCGTAACGATCGCCAGCCCACGCTGTTTTCTCCACGGCAAGCAGCAGCGACGCGGCGGCGGCGCGGTATTTTTCGCTGCCGTCTATATCGCCGTTCAATTCTGATACGGCGGCGAATTTTTTCAGCGTGAGCGTTAAAAACTGCGCCAGCCAGACGCTTTCGCCATATTTTACGCTGCTGCCTTTTATACCGTCATCGGTTTCGCCAATACCGACGCGGTTCATACCGTCGTTCCAGTCGCAACTGCCCATATACGGCAAACCGCGCGGCGACAACATATCAAGCGCTCTTTCCAGCGCGCGCGCGCAGTGGGTGTAAATATCTTCTTTGAAAGACGTTTTTCCGGTTTCGCAATACCGCTCATGCTCGCCCGGGGCAAGCTCCGCGGTTTCGGCGTAACGCACCTTTACTTCCAATAAACTGAGGTCGCCTGTGACGGCTATATATTCCGCCGCGACAAAGGGCAGCCAAATATAGTCGTCCGAGCAAAGCGAACGCACGCCTTTTGTAATGTTGTTGTCACGCGCGGGCAGATTATGCCACCAGTGCATGGCGTCGCCCTGCGCGAATTGGTGCGCCGCCGCGCGGATTATATGCGTGCGGGCACGCAGCGGTTCGTTATACAGCGCCGCAAGGCAGTCTTGCAGTTGATCGCGGAAGCCGTATGCTCCGCCCGACTGATAAAAGCCGGTGCGCGCCTTTAACCTCGCCGCCGTCACCTGATACGGCAGGTAGAAATTAAACATTTCGTCCAGCTCGGGTATCTGCGAGCTCAGCTCGAACCCGCCGGTGAAACACGCCGATTCCTCCGCGTATTCCGCATAGCCTTTACCCACGTCATCGAGTGTTTTATACTTTTCGCGTATAAACGCGCCGCACTGGTCGTTATGCTCCGCGGTTGTTCCGAGCAGATAGAAGGCGCCGTTATCACATGGCCGGCAGGTTATGAATATCCTGCGGTGCGTGAACCCGCCGTACATGCAGCGATAAATTGCGGTGTCGCCGTCCTCCTCGCGCGTGACTGTTGCGGGGTCGCACGGGTCAGAGCCGAAACAGAGTACAAAATCATACGACAGCCGCGCTTCACCGCGGTTTATAGGCGCCGCGCCGCGATCGAGAACAGACCCGCCTATATTGTCACTCATCTCCGCGCGGAACGCGAATTCCGGGCGGTCGAATGTGACGGCTATCATCTTCACGGGCAATGTTGTATCGACGCCGACAAGAACCTCGTAACCTATATTGTTGATCATGCCGCTGTAGACCGCGCAGCCCCGTCCATACTCAACGCTTGACGCGGACGCGCACAAATCAAAACTCCCGCCGGATACATGCAGAATCAATTTTTCGCCGTACATGTCGAGCAGCGGATCGCCACGCCAAGGTGTCAGCCTACGCTCACGCGAGTTGCCCTGCCAGGTATATCCCAGCCCGTTGTGCGTTATCAGACTGCCGAACGCGGAGTTTGTGTATATATACGATTGCGGAAGCGACTGTGCGTCTCTTTTGACGGTAAAGTTATCCACACCGAAATAACCGCCCCAAACAGGCAGTTTTACGCCTGTTTCTACAGGGATTTCCACAGTTTTGTCCACAGCTTGTGGATTCATCGTGTGGATTTCTGGTTCAGGCGCTAAAATAAGCTCCGGGCGCTCGCGCATGACGCGCGCGTATACGCCCGACAGTGTGTTTGTGCCGTCGAGCACTATATCCAGCCTTGAAAGCGTGCGAAGCAGCGCCACATCGGGTGAACCGCGCAATATATACACGCCGCCCGGCGCACCGAGCATGCTGACATCGCCGTATTCGCGCATCAGATCGATGAGCAGCGTTCGTACCGGCTCGCCGTAGGCGGCTATCTCGCCGTAGCATACTACAAGCTCTGTTTTCACGCCCATAATCCGCAGCCAGCGGTGTGCCGAAATAAATGCCGCGATCAAATGACAACTCGCGTCGCCCGCTATCAGTTTTGTCATAATTGTTATTGTTATAAACGGCAGATCTCCGGAAATGGAATTGCGCCATAATGCCGATTGTGAATACGCTTCGGTTAATTCGGGACGCGAAGCATCTTCGCGGCGTAGACGATGAAACGCCGTGGCAAGGCAAAGTTCGGCGGCGTGCAGCGAATCGGAGGCTTTTAATGCGGCAAGGTTCGCGCGCGACCAGCGCTGCAGACTTTTAACCGCAGAGTCCGCGTAATTACGTTCATATTGAGCGTTCTTGCGGTGACTGCGTGTAAAACGTATAATTTGGATTGCTTCGGAACGCGATTTCGCTTTCGCAATGAGAAACGCGCATGCATAACGGCCGCTTTTAGTCTCCGATTGCTTTTTTACTGCGCAGAAAGGCGTTATGCACGAACCGGTCGCGTTGTCGAAGGGCATATCAGCCAATGCCATTAAATCGCTGTCGCCATATAACATGGGCAATATGCCTTCGCGCCGCGTCGCAAACGACACGCCGCCGCCGGATGCCTCGAGGGTAACCGCCAGCCAGCGTTCGCCCTCATTGCCCCTTGCCAGTACGCGATAAAGCAGGATGTTCTCGGCGTCGAAAAACTCGGAAGTCACAGATAAATCGTGGTAAACGGGATGGGTGTTATAGTCTTTTTCAGGTTTAAGCGCGGGCGTGAAGCAGAGCATCGGACAGACAGTGCCCGCGTTCCCCTCATAAGTGAGCGAAACCACAAAACACGCGCTGTCGCCCCGCACGGTGAGCATTGTAATCGCTTTTCCGCGCGACGCGCCGTTCTTCGCATCATTATCACCGACTTTTGTGTTAGCGATATATTTTACCGACGAAGCGGATGCCGAGCGGCAAAAACCGCCGTCCAGCGCGTCGATAGTCCTTGATCCGTGACGGTCGCGCACAGATAAGAACAGGCGCAGTCCGCCTTGATAACGATAAGAGGCAAAGGGCGAGGTGGTAACGATATTGTCGCCCGCGTAAAGACATACACGGCCTGCCGCCGTCGCTATTATACGCGCGGAGCCGTTTGAGATAACAGCGGTGCGCGGCACGGCTTTGTTATCTTCGCGCGAGGGCTGAGATTCCGGAAGCGTGCGCGTGCGCGCCGGCGCTTCTTTGCGATAGGGCACAGTCTTGTGGATAACGGTGTCGACGGGGATCTTTTCACACAACAGTCCGTCCGCCGCGCCCATGCGGGGATCGCTCATGAAATAGTTCACGAACGCGTTGTCACAGCACATATTCGCCGCCGCAAGAATGCTCATGCCGACGTGGTGCGCCATATAGCTGCGTATAACCGCGCAGCCGCCTCCGACGCGCGAGCGCGTGAAATCGACGGCTTCGTAAAAGCCGTATTTACCGTATATGCCGAATTTTTTAAACCGTTCAAGGTTGCGCAGCGAAGACTGCGGCGCGAACGTGAGCGTTAAAAACGACGAATAGGGCGAAAGCACCATTTCGGTTTCAAGCCCGCGTTTCATCGCGAGTTTCCCGACGCCGTATGCCGAATACTGGTATGTCATCGCCGCGTCGAAAGCAAAATAGCAGCTCTCCGATTTACCCCACATGCCATCGGAGCGTTCCTTTTTTTGCTGCATAATAGCAAAAGCCAAGGCTTCGTGTATAAGCGAACCCTCATAGACGGGCATAAACAGACTCGCCATGAAATATTCGAACATCGTACCCGACCATGAAAGCAGCCCTATATGACCGTCCGAACCCACGACCGGGCGACCCAACCGCCGCCAATGGATACGCGGAGCAATCCCCGATGCGACAGTATAATAACTTGTGATGCGCGACTCGCTCATGAGCAGGTCATATCCGCCGCCCGGCTTATCCGCGGCGGTGTCAAACCCCAGATAGAACAGCTCGCGGTCGGGATTATAAAGCGCCGCGAAGTCCATCTCGCACAATATATCGTTTATGCGGCCGCAGATTTTTTCCGTCCGCGCGCCGTTTAAGCTCTCTTCCGCTGAAAAACCGCGGCTGAGGGTTAATATCGACGCGGCGAAGTTGCCGCTGTCGACCGTCGAAACATACGGCGTACCCAATACGCTGAGCGTCTCGGTATCATACCAGTTGTATAGGTGTCCCCGCCATTTAGGCATGAATTCTATCGAGGTCAGCGCGTTTTCGATGCGTTTATACAGCTCGTCGGAGCTGATGTTGCCCAGCTTATATACCGCCAAACAGGAGAGCATATAAAGTCCGATATTCGTCGGCGAGGTGCGCCGGGCTGTCGCTTCGACGGGCGCAAGCTGGATGTTGTCGGGCGGCAGCCAGTGTTCGGCGCCGGTCACAGTTTCGCTGTAAAACTTCCACATATCGAATATATATTTGGTCAGCACCGCGCGGTTGCCGATATTCAGCGCCGCTTCGGCTTCTGTCGCCGTCGCCCTACCCGAGAGCGTGAAAAAAAGCGGCAGCCCCAGCCAGAGCAGCCCGAGAAATTTATACAATCCGTAAGGCGCGAGCACTACAAGCGCAGCGCCGACTATAAACGACGGCAATGTGAGCCACAGGTTATACCCGAACGAGTCACGGCGGCGGCGGTCAGCCTCATCCGCGGTGACCCATTGCAGCAAGTGATGGCGTGACACCGTCATACGCCAGACCGCGCGCAGCAGCGCGTCGGCTGAACACATCGCGCTGTGCAGCAGGCTGGCAATATTCCACAGGCTTATACCCAACGCCTGCCACACGCTGCCGGTGACCGACGAGTAAAACCGGCGGGGCAGGCTGCGTGCCGCCGATGCCGACGTTGTTATCACCGGCAGCACCAGATAGAACAGCGCGAACACTATCGCCGTCATCGCGGCGGCGCGGTTCGATGCCAATCCGATCGCCAGCGCTATTACGGCGCAGACAGGCGTTGCCGCGCGTCGGATGTTATCGAACAATTTGTATTTCGACAGTGTGTTAATCGGATTGCGCACACGCGCGCAGCGTTTGTATGACGCATCTGCCGTGATGCCGAGCGCTTCCGGAGGGGGTAACGCCGTATTACCCGTCATCACCGTTTCCCCCGCGTAGGCGGCGGCTTGCGCGTCCCCGCGTATCCAGCGGTGTAGACGGCTGAAATATGACGCGGGCGTTTTTGGGCAGCCGTCCGTCGCCGCGACGCCCGACAGATAGGCGCAGCGCAGGCGCGCACCTTCGAGCAGGTCATGGCTGAGCACGCTTTCAGGCGCGAAAGCGTTTTTAAGCAGTTCCCAGTAAACTTTTACATCGAATATGCCCTTGCCGCAGAAGTTACCCTCGCCAAACAACGTCTGATAGGTTTCATAAGCCGCCGAAGCGTAAACATCGCTGCCGCCGCAGCCGGAGATCAGCCGTGAAAAGGGTGTTTTTCCCGCCGCCTCAAGGCTGGTTTCCATTCTCGGCTGCATAATGGCATACCCTTCGGTCACAACGCCGTTTTTTATCACCGGTTTATTGGCGGGATGCATCATCGCGCCGACCAGATCACAGGCTCCGCCCAACCCAAGCCGCGTGTCCGAGTCGAGCGTAATCACATATTTTACACGCCGCAGATATTCCGTATCACCGACAACCGTAATCGAGCCGCTTTCTCCGGCCGCGATCAAACCCGCCAGTTCGAGCAGCGCGCCGCGCTTGCGTTCGCGTCCCATATACCGCTCCTCGGTCGCCGAATAAGCTCTGGAACGCGTGAACAGATAAAATTTGTCACCATACTTTTTATTAAGCGTATAAATTCGTTCTCTTGCAGCCGCGAGCGTTTCTTCATCAGCCGCAGCTTCCGGCGACGCTGCGTCGGGCAGATCGCCCAGCACACCGAATACCATTTTTCCGCCCGCGTCATGGTTCGCGTGATAACAGCGCTCGATTGAATTAAACAGCGCGTCGTCGCTTTTGCCGCCGAACAGCAGCGTGGTGATAACCACCAGCGTTTCGGGGATGTCATCGCCGCGCTCCACCTCAAAACGCGGGACAGCGCCCGGCCGCACTTTGCGCGAGAGCATGAAATCCAGCCACTGGCGCGTGAGTTCGGTCAGCGGGAAATATAAAAACAGAGCCAACAACAGATTGCCCCGGGTGATAACCGCAGCTATTACGGCAAGTATAAACGCCGGTATATATATAAGCGGGAAATATACGGCACACAGCACGTTATGCGGTTTAACCGGTGTGCGGCGCGCGAGTATTATCT
>DHAH01000056.1:0-9362 GCA_002397345.1 Clostridiales bacterium UBA4959 | reverse complement strand
GCGAGTATTATCTCTGCTGCCTCGCGCTGCGTCACATTGTGGCGCTTTGCATATTCCGACGCCGCACGGCGATATAACTGCTTGGTGTCATGGTCGCAGCGCGTGTATATGCCACGCTTGTCCGCGAGCAGCGCGCGTTCGATCTCCGAAGATTTTTCAAGGAAACGCTCGAACGAAGTTTCATCAAAAGCGCGCAGCAGCCCCGCCCCCGCCGTGGCTACGTTCGCTATGGCAGCGTCGGCGTTGAGTTCTCCGGCGTTTTTAACCGCCCGATCCGGTTCTTCGTTCTCCGAAACACCGTGATTTAATCCGTCAAGCGTATACATCACCGACAGCGCTATACAATCGGGTACGGCGCCCAGCTCGTCGAGCGTGAACGCCGACTCGGGCGAGAGTGACTGCGCAGCGTCAAGGCGCATTGCGATATATTGGGGAGAGAGCCCGTCCTCTGCGCCGGGCTCGCTTATTACCCCGTTTTCTATCCCAAACAGGATCTCATAAACAGCGTTAAAAATCTTTTTATTTATCGCGCGTCTGCGATAATGTTCGCAAGCCGCCGCCGCGCGGCGCAGAATATAATCAACGTTGCCGTCGTCATCCGAATACATTATACGCATTCTGCGCAGTATATTTCCGCATTCGCGCAGATCGTGATGGGGGTTCGGGCGGATACCGGACCCGCTCCTACGATTACTTTGCACGTTTAATACCCTCATTTTTCATGTTTTGTCGTTTCGATGAATTAATTTTCTCAGGTAATTTATTCATTATCATTTCCATGAGGGGGTATATTTATACAAAATCAACGGGCGGGGAACAGAACTCCGCCCGTATAGGAAGCGTTATAATATATAGTCTGTTATGCAGTCGTACCAATGAACATAAGTTTCGCCGTTGACGCTGAGCCGCTCGTTATCGGGCAATTTATCGCTCCACAACCGTTTATAATGGTCATAATTCCAGTCGTTTCGATTAAATCTGCGCCAAAGAACGGTGCGCCCGTTTCTGTCGAGGTAGGTTTCGGTCATAACGCCGTATGTTTCAATATCAATAACCAACATGGTATCATACGTCTTGCCGTCCATTTTCACTGTATATCTGCCGACTGCATCGAGCAGCCACCGGCTGTCGGCGTGCGTAATTTTATCACCGTCGCGCGTAATTTTACCTTTCGGCTGAATGTGAATTTCGTTCCCGCAGTTATCTTCGCCGAACCCCCAATTTCCGATGAATGAACCTATATCCTCGAAAATCGTGTCGCCGTCAAGGAACGTAAAATACATCATCGCGTCGCGGTCCTTGCTGTAATGGCTTTCGGCGAGGAAACGGCTGTGCGTTTCCGTAAGCTGCGCTATAAAATACATATCCGAATTTTTTCCCGGATCTGACTTGCCAAAACTCTGCTTGGCGCAGATCTTCACTCCTTTAATGCCGTGTACGAACGCCTGACCTGTCGCTTCCATGTCATATTGACCTGTCATTGACCGCTCGGGCATGTCGTACATTGCCCATGAGAGTTTTTCGCCGATTCTTGGCACGATAAACCAGCCCATCAGTTCTTCCCATTTTACAGGGAAAGAAGGTTCGTTTGATTTTTCAATCTTGTATTCGGGCATAATTTCGGGTAACTTCTTCATATTAGCTCCTCCTTTGTGGGGTGTAAAAGGATAAGCGTTTTTAAAACGCTGTTTCGCGGTATAGATACGGCTTTTTACCGTGCCGACAGGAATCCCGAGCCGCGCGGCGATCTCCGACTGCGGCATATCTTCTATATAAAACAGTCGTAATATCTGTTTGTCGCGCTTGTCAAGCGTTTCTAATGTTTCTTTCACCGTTTCCGCCGTGGTTAGTCCAAATCGGTTTTGGGCAGACTGCGTTTCGGCGATCTCATCAAGTGACAGTTCCGACTGCTTAGCGCGCTCACGATAAAAGTCATTGCATTTATTGACGAGGATCCGCAGCAGCCACGCTTTAAACACTTCCGCGTTTCTGCATAATTCACGGCTGCGGTAAGCCGCCAACAATGCTTCCTGCAGCACATCGTCACCGTCCGCTTTGCTCGGCAAACGATAATACGCGTATCGCTTGACCTGAGATTCACAGACTGCATACAGCCGCTCGAATTCCGCTTTATCCATCTTTTCACCTCCGTTCGCTTAAAATTTATTTATAACCGGTTACACCTATAAAGACGGAAAAGTTACCCGAAAAGTTCATTTCTTATATTTATTAAAATAGACGACACGCGTTTAATAACGCTGTCGCCTAAATATTGGTCATTTCTTATTAATAAATATAACCCGGCATTGCAGGAGTGTTAGGAAACCGTCCTACGCTCCCCCAACACATCCCCACAACCCGTACCACGTTAACCGCAGAATTCAGAATATATCGCCCGCAGCGCGCCTTCGAAGTCGCTGTCATCGATACCGATTATTATATTCAGCTCGCTTGAGCCCTGATCTATCATGCGGATGTTTATGTTTTCTTTTGCTATCGCCGAAAATATGCGTGCCGCCGTACCTTTGGTGCTGACCATACCGCGTCCGACTATGGCAATCAGAGCCAATCCGTCTTCTATATAAACAGATTCCGGCTCCGTCATAGAGCAGATGCCATTAACAATAGTTTCCCGGCATTTCGTCAGAGCGCTTGTCGCGACAACAACGCCCATGGTGTCAATACCCGACGGCAGATGTTCGAACGAAACGCCGTTCTTTTCCAATACCTCGAGCACACGCCTGCCAAAACCCAGCTCGGCATTCATCATGTCTTTTTCTATGGTTATAACCGAAAAGCCCTTCCTGCCCGCGATACCGGTGATGACCCGATTGGTGCGCGATGTGGTCTGCGACACAATCATCGTGCCTTCCGCAGAGGGGTCGTTGGTGTTTTTTATATTTATCGGGATGCCGACAAAACGTACGGGGAAAATTGAGTCCTCGTGCAGCACCGTTGCGCCCATATAGGAAAGCTCGCGCAGTTCACTGTAGGTGATCACATCAATGACCTTCGGATTATTCACGATTCGGGGATCAGCCATTAAAAAGCCCGAAACATCAGTCCAGTTTTCGTACAGGTCGGCTTGCGCCGCGCGCGCCAATATCGACCCCGTTATATCAGAGCCGCCGCGTGAAAACGTTTTAATCGTATCGTTCGGCATTGAGCCGTAAAAACCGGGCACAACCGCGTTTTTATGCTTCGCGAGCCGTTCCGACAGCGCTTCGTTGGTGCGTTCGCTGTCAAATACGCCATTATCGCCGAAGAATATCACCTCGGCGGCGTCAATGAAGTCATAGCCGAGATAAGCCGCGAGCACTAAACCGCCGAGATATTCTCCGCGGCTGGCTGTATAATCGCGCCCTGCCTTGTGGAGCAAGGCATTTTTAATAGCATCGTATTCTTTATCAAGCGATAAGTCCAGTCCGAGCTCCCTTATTATACCGTCGTAGCGCGAGGTTATTTTACCGAATATTTTATCAATATCCTGCCCTCTTGACGCGGCGTCATAGCATGTATACAACAGGTCGGTGATTTTTTCATCGCCGTCAAAGCGTTTGCCCGGCGCGGAAGGCACCACATATCTCCTGCTATCATCTGAGAAAATTATATCTTTTACTTTTTTAAACTGCCCGGCGTCAGCAAGCGATGTCCCGCCGAATTTAACAACTTTTACCGAATCAACGTACACTGTTCGTATATGCTCCTGTTTATAAAATGGGATATTTCGTGCGAATATCCCCGCCAAACCGGCACCGCCGATTTGGGGCGATCCGCCCTTGCATTGAAAATATTTTTATTATATATTTATATTATGCTGTCGGCACGCGCCAGTTCACGCCGTTTTTTTGGCAGAACAGCGCCGCCGCGGATTTATCGGGGGTTATTACCGTGACCTGCGGTGTACCGTGGAATTGACCCTCTCCGATTTTTGTTATCTCTGCGGGAATTATAATTTTTTGCAGCGATTTGCAACCGGAAAACGCATACGCGCCTATCTCGGTTATGTTTTTGGGGATTTCTATCTCCGTAATTGATGAGCAGTTATAGAAAACGCGGTCTTGCAGCTTATCCAGCCGCTCGTTGAACGTTATTTCCGCAAGCGTCGTACAGCCGTAGAATGCATATTTGCCGACGCTTTCAACACGTGGCGGGATTGTCAGACGCGTGAAACCCACACACTCGGAAAAGCTGTATTTACCTATTAAAGCCAGCGATACAGGAAAATCAAGCTCTGTTATCGACGTCTGATTGAACGCGTAGTCGTTTATAGTTTCAAGCCGTTTATTAAATTCTACCGTTGTAAGCGACGTGCATTTCTGGAATGCGTAGCGGTCTACCGTGCGTAGGCTTTCGGGAAACTTCACGTTTTTAAGCGTTTCATTGTCCCAAAACGCCTTTTCTCCGATTACAAGCACCGGCAGTCCCTCCGCCATATCGGGTATGATTATATCTGTATCCGAACCCACATACCCGGAAAGCGACGCATAGGTTTTATATAATGTGAAAATATAATCGTCTATTTGCACTGTTTTTTGGATTTGTTCATCTTTTGGTATGCCGAGTGTTATCACCGGCTCAAGTTCGGGTTTAGCCGCGCATGAAACGAAGGTTAACACGGTGATAAACAGGAGTACTGATGAAAAATCCCGTATAAATTTTTTCATTTCAGCGTTTCAGGGCTAAATGCGTCAGCAATTTGTCCTTTCTCCCACATCAGTTTTTTTACCAGTTTGGCATTCTCACGCGTCTTTTCCGCCAATACCGTGGCTGCGGCAGTTATTTGCGCCGCTTTGGCGTCGCGGTCGGACATGATTTCGCCCACCTGCGCGATAAGTTCATCAGCGGATAATTCACCGGCGTGCAGGATTTTACACTGCGCGCCCGATGCCGCGTTTAAGCTGTCCGCAAGCGCGTCAACTTTAACGTCGTAGGAAACCGGGATCACCGGCGTTCCTGCGACAGCCGAATATATCAGCGAGTGCAAACGCATTCCGACAGTCATCTGACAGACTGACATCAAACCGATAGATTCCGACGCCGTCAACTCTGACGGGCACAGTCCCGCGGTCTTATCCGCGAGCCGTTTACACATCGCCACATCATTCGGACGCTGCATGGCGAGGAATACGGGCACCAGCCCATACCGCGCGCGCAATTCAACGCAGGCTGTCAAAATTTCATCTTCAAAACCGGGTTTCATTCCCGCGTAGCGGCGCGGCGCGAAACATATATATTTTTCGTCGGGATTAAATCCTTCGCGTTTAAGGATATATTTAAGCCACTGCTCGTCGCAGGGTGTCAGCATAAACGCCGGATCGGCTGTGACAGCGATGTTTTCGTTTTCAACGCCCAGCTTTTGCAGCTCGTCCAGCGACAGCTCCTCGCGCAGGCTGATCACGTCGCTGCGCTCAAGCGCTTCGCGCGCAAGTCTGCACCCGAATTCCCCCTCGACCGGACCGACGCCGTTGGCATACAGCATCACGCCCAGCCCGCGCTTTTTTGCCAACTTCATAAGCATGGCGTAATACCATAACGAACGCGTCGAGGTAGTCTGATTGGTGAGCAGCGTACCGCCGCCGTTGATAAACAGGCTCGAGGACTTCATAAGGCTGTTGATATGGGGCAGATTGAATCTGCCGACGCTGTTTATGCCATATTGTCCCGCCGTCAGCGCGGGGGTCTTGGACAGCGCCGTTATTCCGACCTCCGGCAATTCCTTGCGGATGGAATTTATTATAACGCCGAGCAGCGCGTCGTCGCCGCTGTTGCGGTAGCCGTAATAACCGCTTAAAATAATCCCGCCCTTTTTACGCGGGTGAAGCGGTTTTAGCTTTTCATACGCGGCAAGATAATCGTCAGCCATGCGGCTGACCGAATAATACTGCATAATCACCGAGCGGTTATAACTGCCTAATCCGCAAAGCGTCCCCTTATCAGATTCGAGCAGCACCGACAAGTCACGGACAAGCAGCGCTGTCGTCGTCTGCTCGCAGCCGCGGCAGCAGAAGTTGGTGTCAAATGCAATACCGAGCTTACTTTCATCGAATATGCCTATATACCCTTCGTTGCCGGCGATAACGCAGGGTTTTTCCGCCGCCATCGCCTCGAGCGCGGCGCGTGATACGCCGACAAATATGTCCGCTGACGCGATAGCGGTGTTTATATCTGTCCGCGCGCCGCATAACGTTATATACGGCTTGCCGGCGGCGGCATTCGCTTCCGCGGCAGCAGATGAAAGCCGCTCATAATCGTCGCCCGCGCCGACGATCACAATTCCAAGCTCTGAAAAGCGTTTTTTCAACTCCGGCGCGGCTTTGCACAGCAGTATAGGCGCCAAACTGCGGTCACTGTCGATACGGCTGACGCAGACGATACGTTTTGCCGTGCGGCTAAGCCCGAATTCATTTATAAACGGCTCCGCATCGGTTCGGGCAGAAAATTTTTCGGTGTCAATACCGTTGATTGTGACCGAAATATTGTCGGAGGTAATGCCGTAATTTTCGATTAAGTATTGTTTTATATCATAACTGACCGCAACCGAACGCTCGCCCCAGTCGGCTATCCTGCGCCATACGGCGTTTACTTTGAATACCCAGTGCGCGCTGGTTATAAATCTGAACCCAAACTTTTTTCGCAGCCTGCCGCAGATAAACGCCGGTATGCGCGCGTGCGCGTGGACAATATCAAAGTTTTCCGAAGCGATCAGTTTTTTCAGCCCATAATATGAGTGGATTACGGAGGTAATGTGTTTATTATGCAGCGGAAGTTTTATATGTTTGATCCCGTTTCGCTCCAGCTCGTCCACATAAACGCCGCCATTGGAGGCAACGAACACCTCATGTCCGCGCCGGCGCAGTTCGCTGCACAGCTCGACTATATGGGTCTCCGCCCCGCCTATATCGAGCTTCATTGTTGTCATCAGGATTTTCATGAATTAAAATCCCGCGCCGGTCGTTTCCGCGTCGGTCGTTTCGGGCGAAGTGTTTTCACCGCCGTCAGTGCGGACGATCTTGCCGTTTTCGAATACGCCTTCATATACCCTGCCCTGAGGCCAGGTATATTTACCGGTGCCGTTCATCATATTGCCCGCGAATTGACCCTCGTAGATTTCGCCGTTTGCCCAAGTGTATTTACCGATTCCGGTTCTCACATCGCTTTCGAAATCGCCTTCATAGGTATCGCCGTTGGAGAATTTATACACGCCTCTGCCGTTTTTAAGATCGTCCTTGTACTGCCCCTCGTATGACGAGCCGTCCGCCCACATATATTTTCCGGTGCCTTCTTTTTTATCGCCGCGAAAATCGCCTATATACATCGAGCCATCCGCCCATATATAGGTGCCGTAACCTTCTTTGACGCCGTTTATCAGAGCGCCTTCATAGGTGTCGCCTCCCGCGAATGAAAATTTACCGGTGCCGGTGATGGCGTCGCCGCTGAAGGCACCCTCATAAACGTCGCCGGTGGCGAATGTGAGCTTACCCTCGCCGTCTTTGAGCAGTTTTTTCAGCTCGCCGACATAAATATCGCCGTTGGAATAAGTGACGGTGTTTGACGACATGTCGATTTCCGCCGTTGTTCCGTCGGAATAATAAAGCTTGCCCTTATAAGGCGCGCCCAAATCGTCTACCTTGCCGAAAAATTTCACAAAACCCCCGCCGGGGGTATCGATTTTTGTATATCGTATACCTGAAATGTAGATGCCCAAAAATGTTCCCGCAACGCATATTACCGCGATTATAACCGTTATCACCAAAATCGCGGCGGTACTCATTCGCCTGCGTTTGGAACGTGCGGGCGCGCGTCCTTCGGAATAGTTTGCCATATATAACACATCCCCTTATTTAAACGGCTGCGCCACCGGCAAGCGAACTTGACGAAGAGCGGCGCACCCTACATTAACGGAAATTCTCTTTTATAATGAGTATAAAATTATCAAGCAGTCTCCGCAACCAGGGTATAACCGCCAGACAAAACAACGCGATCGCCAGAAAAAGCGCCACAGACAAAATCGCGGTTAATATCGTGGTGCCTTCCTTCAAATACATCGTCTCTGCGCGTTCGTTTACTTCCGGCGGGACATAAAATCGCATACGGTCAAGATCCCGTTTCCGGTTTCTCGGATTGATTGCCCTGAGCTTGAAATTTCCCGCAAAAGGGTCGAAATCATAAACAACCTTGCGCAGCATTCCGTTTTTACGCAGCGAAAAGCGCACAAACAGATTACGCGACAATCCCAGCTCGCCAAGCGTCAGAGAAGCGGACGGACTGTGCGCCTCCTTCGCGTAGAGCAGCCGCACGATTTTGCCTGTCACGCGCCTGTTATAGACGGCGATAAAAGACGCGGCGACTATACCGGCGAACATCGACCATATGACGAGCTCGAGCGTCATATCCGTACCTGTCAAAATCTCGGTTAAATTCATTCTTTCATTTCAGGACAAACCGCGATCGCAATTTGTCCATGATTCCTTTCAGGAATTTACAGCCGCGCTGCCGTCAAGCAAGTCTGTCAGGCGGGCACGCGCCGCAACATTATTTCTTTATCACATCGATACCCAAATATTTACGCAATACCTCCGGTACCGTCACACTGCCGTCGGCGTTTTGGTTCTGCTCGACAATCGCGGGCAGAATACGGCTTGTCGCCAGTCCGCTGCCGTTGAGGGTATGGACATATTCGATGCTCCCTGTTCCCTCGCGGCGGAAGCGCATGTTGCCGCGCCGCGCCTGATAATCGCGCGCATTGGAAACCGAGCTGACCTCTTTATATCCATTCATAGAAGGAATGTGGATCTCGATGTCATACGTCCGCGCCATCGACGCAGAGCAGTCCTCCGCGGCAAGCTTCACCGTACGGAAGTGAAAACCCAACCCCTTCACAAGGTTCTCGGCGCATGTCACCAGCTCTTCGAAAGCCGCGTCAGACTGTTCAGGCGTGGTGTACTGCACCATCTCGACTTTATTAAACTGGTGCCCGCGCACCATACCGCGCTCGTCGGCGCGGTATGAACCCGCTTCGCGCCGGAAGCAGGGAGTATAGCTGATATATTTTTTGGGGAGTTCGGCTTCGGTCAATATTTCATCACGATGCAGGGAAACCAGCGCGGTTTCCGCGGTCGGGAGCATGAAACGGCGGCGCTCGTCGCAGACGTTTTCCAGCCAATAAACCTCGTCGGCGAACTTCGGGAATTGTCCCGCGGTCAGCCCGCACTCATAACTGAGCATATGCGGGACAAGCATCAATTCGAACCCGTTCGAAAGATGCGTTTCAATGAAATAATTCAGCAGCGCCCATTCGAGCCGCGCGCCGATACCGCTGTATATCCAGAACCCGTTGCCCGAAAGCTTGACGCCGCGCT
>DHAH01000072.1:32143-32782 GCA_002397345.1 Clostridiales bacterium UBA4959 | reverse complement strand
AAATGATAAAATGGGAGCGCGGCGGGTGCGGACTTACCCCCGCACCCGCCGTGCGTAATACCATCTTTTCGTCAGACTGTCCTCAACTGAATATCTTCATCAGCAGCCGTTTGGTAAATTCTTCTTTTCGGGTAAAGTCCATCGCCTCGCCATAAATAGCCTCGAGCCGCGCGTGCAGCTCCTTGTTGGCATCCAGCTCGCTCGCCGCTCCGTTGTAAAGCAGATCGCGGTAGCGTTTGGTGAAACGTATACCGCTCTTATACTGCGTCAGCGCTCCGGCTTCGATGAAACGTTCCATGTTGATGAGTTTATCGCCGTCGCCATAACCGTGCTCGTCGTAACGATAGGGGATGAACGCCGTGTCGCAGCGCCGCAGATAAACCGCGCGCTCGCGCTTGCCGGAATATGCATCATAGGACAGCTCGACAATTTCGCCGCGCGCCGCAGCTCCATCGATAATGTCGCGCAGGAACAGATAACCTATGCCGCGTTCATCGCGCATATAAAAGCGTTTCGACGCCTGCTGCGCGAAAGTATCGAGCGCGGAGACTCCGCCCGCCGTGAACGCCTCGAGCGGCCGGATTATAATTCTACCGCAAGCGGTGGAATTATTGCCGTATAAATCGCTCGGTTTGCGAC
>DHAH01000072.1:31856-32013 GCA_002397345.1 Clostridiales bacterium UBA4959 | reverse complement strand
GGCCGGGGCAGCACGCGGCGACGATGCGCGCCGCCGCCGCCGACATCTTTTCGGTCAGCAGAGCGCCGCCGTAGATGCGCTGGAGCTCGCATTCAAGCTGCTCCGCCGCGTGCAGATATGCGTATGCGCGCGTGTAATGGTTGTGCTTTTCGTTTAT
>DHAH01000072.1:25952-31757 GCA_002397345.1 Clostridiales bacterium UBA4959 | reverse complement strand
TGGTTGTGCTTTTCGTTTATGACGCGCTTGATTTCATCACCGGACATGCGCAGCTTCGAGGTGTTCCAAAAATCACCCAGATTGACGATCTCGTCGCACACGCCGGGATAGTTTGTGTCCCTTATGTGCGGCGCGGTTCCGTCGAGCACGCCGACAGAGGTGTCGCGGATGATTATGCCATCCAGCGAGTTCGGGTCGGACGCGCAATGATAATATTCAACTTTATAATTACGATTTTGCGCCTCATTGGCTATATCCCGCATCAGCTTCGATTTACCGGTGCCGGGCGCGCCTTTGATTATGTACAGCCTGTCAAGTTCTCCAAAAATATAGTCGTAATAGCTTACAAAGCCCGACGCTGTATTTGCTCCGCTGAAATAGTGCGGAGCCGTGGAAACCACTGTAGTGGCGAGATTACTAATTTCCAATCGGTCATCACTCCCCGGAAAAATTTGTTGGGATATTTTATTATATGAAAAAGCAGGTTTTATGGTTAAAAAGGCGCATAAATGATTTATATTATTTATACCTGCCGCAATACACCTGAGGATAACAATATTTATGATTAATTCAAATAATTTAACGCCGCGCCGCGTGTGCGAATCGAAAACAGAGCAGATACAAATACTCATGCCGGAACATATAAACGGCGCGGGACGCTTATTCGGCGGACGTCTGGTCGAATGGATCGACGTTGTCGCGGCTGTGACGGCGCGCCGCCACTCGAGATGCAATGTCACTACCGTGACGATTGATCATCTTGAGTTTAAACAGCCCGCGTTCGTAAACGACACGCTGGTGCTTATCGGTCAGATCACGTTTACAGGGCGCACCTCGATGGAGGTGCGTGTGGATACGTTTATCGAACGGCTCGACGGTACGAAGCTGCACATCAATCGCGCCTATCTCGTCATGGTCGCGCTGGGCAGCGACGACAAGCCCACGCCCGTCCCGCCGCTCGTCTGCGAAACCGAAGAGGAACGCGCGGAATTTGAAGCGGGCAAATATCGCCGCGCGCTGCGCAAAGGCGAACCTTGCAAATGCGAGGATTGACGCCTCGCCGCCGTTGACAATTCCGACCCGGGAGGGTATAATAGGCGCACAAATAAAACGCCGGCGCGTTTTTCCGGGCGATTACAATATTTATGCAATAATATCAGCACTATATAAAGGGGACACATACACATGCATGACGAACTGACCGAAGTTGACATAAAAAAGATGAAAGAAGAAATCGAGTACCGCACACATGAGCTGACGCCTAAGCTCAAAGCAGAGCTTCAATACGCGCGCGAGTTGGGCGACCTCAGCGAAAACGACGAATACCGCACGGCGAAACGGGAGCTTAACCGCAACTACAGCCGTATAAAGTACCTCACGAACATGATCAACACGGCGAAAATCATTAAAGTGAACTCGGCGGATAATAAAGTCGGGCTGTTCGACCGCGTCACGCTATTCTATGAGGAGGATGAATCAGAGCAGGTCGTCACTATCGCCACTACGCTGCGCAGCGATCCCCTGTCGGGTATAATCAGCAAGGAATCGCCGTTAGGAAAAGCGTTGCTCGGGCGAATGCAGGGCGACCGTATAAAAATAGATGTAAATGAAAAATACAGCTATTATGTGCAGGTACGCGCAATAGAAAAAGGCGTCGACGACGATACGCTGGAAATAAACTCATATTAAATTTATAGTTTCAGTGCGGCGACGTTTGTTTCGTCATTATCGATAATAACCTCGAATGTTATCCCTTCACGCGTCATACAATTTACAAATTATTAAACACTTTGCAGCCGCAAAGTGGTATTTTATATTTGTAGAATGTATTCTTGTAATATTTACAAGGAGGCGGGGATAAATGAGACAATGTACTGCGCCGATGGTAAAAGCCGCATCGGTTTGTGCGGCGGCTGTTATCTTGCTGTGCTCCTGCGGCAAGGGGCAATATCTTGCCGTGGAATTCAACCGTCAGTCGAGGGTATACTCGGCAGGCGCAAATACAATAAACGATGCGTATTACAGTTTTGACCTGTATCAAAACCCGAATCTGCCGCTGAAACAATACAACGGGGGCATATATTTCAACTTCATGTCCGAATATGACGCTTCCACCCCGCCGCTGCCGGCTGTGATTGATCCTGACACCGGCGATGTGCGCGTATTCTGCAATGACGAGGGGTGCTATCACAATAAAGTGCGTTCTTCAACCCGCTGTATATTATGCGATATATATGACAGGCAGCGGATCGCCATGCGCGGCGGCTGTCTTTATTACGCGCGTGCCGATAAGAAGTATTACAACGAAAAAACCGGTGAAGTTGAGTATAAATTTGATTCCCCTTATATTGATGAAACCGAGTTCCAATATACGCTCATCGAATATCACCCCGACAGCGGTGAGTTTAGAGAATGCCACACCGTAGAACCGGGCGGGTACATAGATTTTATCACGCCGAACGGCGACTATATATATTTTTATGAAACAGATTACGATAAAATAGAAAATCAGGCATTTGAAGGCGCTGTGTTTAAAAAATACGAAGACGGTACAATAGACGGCGCATATATGTTTATGGACGGTGAATACGGGAATAAAGTATTATATGACGCAAATTTATTTTACGACAAAGCGATACTCGGTGAGGCGCCGTATCATAACATTAAAGTAAACCGCAAGATGAAGGTCGAAAACAACGCGCCGTGGGTCAAGGTTTACAGGTTGAAAAGGCTTAACTCCAAAAATAAAAAGGTCGATACGCTCGCGACGCGCGAAAGCCTGCCGTATTCGTTTGACATCATCGACAACCGCATTTACGAGCTGCGCGATGAGGGGTATATTTCCTATGATATGGATTACAACACCGAATATGTGTCGCCCGAAAAACCCGGACCGATCGTGATGGTTTCCCCCGCGCAGTCGGCGAGCGCAAGCCCTGAGAAAGCCCGCTCGTTCCAATACGACCAGTTTACAAAGAATATCTACTATTTAAAAAACGGTACGCTCACCAAGGTGAAAAAAGCGGGCGAGAGCTATCGCGCCGTGCGGAGCGCCGACCTGTGCCCGGGACAAATTGTGTGGTATCAGCTCACGTTCGAGGGCATATATTTTATGGTCGGGGGGGATAACGGCGTTTATTTAGCCAAATACACGGATATTAATTCCCCGAAAGTCCCATATGAGGCGGTTTTTAAACCGGATAACAGTTTTACGGAAAAGGGGGGAATGATACTCTCGCCCACCGTTATCGGCGATTATCTGTATTACGCGCAGGCGGAGGATAAAATATTCGATATGGGCGTTTTGGGCTCAAATTCAGAGATGGTTATCACCGGGCTGTACCGATACAGCTTTGAGAGCGGTAAATCGGCGAAAATTTGGCCGGAGGGGTGGGTGTTAAGATAGAGCGCGACGCCCGCCGTCAAATTATTTTTAACGCGCTCTAATATATTAGAGCCGGGGTTAATCGCCGCGCTGACTAAAAACGTAAACACCGCGCGGCGATGTGCATAATGCATAAAATATATACTGAAATTTTGGATAAATAACCTCTTTAAATTTTGCGGAAAATTTGATAGAATAATAATCGAAAGATTATATTAAATAATTTCGGTTACGGTCAGCGCTCACCCGCGTTGTCTGCGCCGGATGAAAATCAAGGAGGATCGCCATAATGGCAAGCCTATCATTCAAGCACATCTATAAAAAATATCCCGGCGGTGTCACCGCGGTTTCTGACTTCTCGCTCGAAATCAAAGATAAGGAATTCCTCATTCTCGTCGGCCCGTCCGGCTGCGGTAAAACCACCACGCTCCGTATGATTGCGGGTCTGGAGGAGATCACCGAAGGCGAGCTGTTCATCGGCGATAAGCTGGTCAACGACATCGCCCCCAAGGACAGAGATATTGCGATGGTGTTCCAGAACTACGCTCTGTATCCGCATATGACAGTCTTTGACAACATGGCGTTCGGTCTGAAGCTGCGCAAGACCCCAAAAGAAGAAATCAAGCGCCGCGTTGAAGAGGCTGCCAGAATCCTTGACATCACCCACCTGCTCGACCGCCGCCCGAAGGCGCTGTCAGGCGGTCAGAAACAGCGTGTCGCGCTGGGACGCGCTATTGTCCGCGAACCGAAGGTCTTCCTGCTCGACGAGCCGCTGTCAAACCTCGACGCAAAACTGCGCGCGCAGATGAGGACAGAGCTGACAAAGATCCACCAGAAGCTGGGCACAACCTTTGTATACGTTACGCATGACCAGGTCGAAGCGATGACCATGGCGACGCGTATCGTCGTCATGAAAGACGGTCTGATCCAGCAGGTCGACACCCCTCAGAACCTCTACGATCTGCCGGTCAACACTTTCGTCGCCGAATTTATCGGTACACCGAAGATGAACATGATCAACAGCTCGCTTGAGAAAAAGGGCGAGGATGTGTTCCTCGTGTTCGGCAACAATAAACTCAAGCTGCCCGCGGAGAAGGCGCAGAACCCCGCGCTCAAGGATTATATCGGCAAAGAAGTCGTTGCCGGTCTGCGTCCCGAGTGCCTACATGACGAACCGATGTACCTCTCCAGCATGGCTGATACAGTTGTCACCGCTTATGTCGACGTTACCGAGCTTATGGGCTCTGAAATCTTCCTCTATCTCATGATTGAGGAGCAGGAGCTTATCGCCCGCGTGTCACCGCGTTCCGCAGCGCGCAGCGGCGATACGATCAAGATTGCATTCGATACATCAAGAATACATATTTTTGATAAAGACACATCTAAGTGCATAGTACACTGATTATATAAACCCCATACGGGCAGCTCGCCCCAAATCGGTACCGGTTTGGGGCGAGCTGCCCGATAATTATTTCCCGATATGACAAGTGTAGCCAAAAAGAAGCCGATACTTGTAAATTGTTTGTGAATCGGAGTCGTTTTATGCGCTTTTTTATATAAACAGCAACGCAAAATATCTTTTTTCTCTTGCAAAATAACTATCACTGCATTTTTATAATAAAGCGTAAACTATATATAGCATAATACGGTGCGGATTTTGCGAAATCGAAGATAAAAATAAATATCCAATCCAATAAACGGGAAAAAGTGATAATTCTATTGCAAAAAAAGACTATTTATGATATAATTTATTAAAAGATTGAAACGAACAATTAATCTTGGCGGTTTTTATATAAAATGGTCTTTATAATTTACGCGGCGGCGGCATTTTTGTTGTTTTTTTTATACGATATAAACGGAGCGACAAAAAATCACGCGCTGCTTAGGTCGCTTTTTGCCATAGGAATGACCATGCTGATTGGTTCCACTGTGGGAATTATCGCGCTATCAACCGCTCACGCGTATGAGCTCACGCCGGTTTTCGCCGCAGCCGCGGCCGTGATGCTCGGCTTACTTATTTATACATTGTTCTTCGAGCTGCCCTTCAAGGGCGCATATGTGGACGGTAGACCTCCGCTTTGCTCCTCCGGCATGTATGCGCTGTGCCGCCACCCGGGGATATTATGGCTGGGGTTTATGTACGGCGCACTGTACGGCGCTCTGCCCTGTGCGCTGACTGCCGCCGCGGCGATATTGTTCACAACGCTTGATGTTTTGTACGCACTGTTCCAGGATCTGTGGACATTCCCGAAAATCTTTGCCGAATACGGCGCTTACCGAAAGACAACACCGTTTTTGATACCCAATCCGGACAGCGTGAAAAGGGCTTTTAACGGAAAACAAAGTATTTAATACTAAAATTCGATAGATAATGAAAAAGATCCGCGTCAAAACCCGTATATTCAAGCTTTTGGCGCGGA
>DHAH01000072.1:24914-25812 GCA_002397345.1 Clostridiales bacterium UBA4959 | reverse complement strand
TATAATCGAATTTAAGTATAAGTATATATAATACGGATATTGATATGAGATTTGAAGAAAAGTTGAAGCGCGGGATGAAAGAGGAACTGTGGAGCGAATACTGCGGGTTCCTCGATTTGGATATTGACCAGTATATGCAAATACAAAACCGCCTGATGAATGAGCAAATTAAAATATGGACGGAAAGCGGCATAGGACAAAAACTGCTGGAGGGAAGATCCGCGGCTACGGTGGACGAGTTCCGCGAGATAATGCCGCTTACTGAATATATCGATTATGCCGACATATTACTGAGTAAGCGCGCCGCTATGCTGCCCGAAGAGCCTATTATCTGGATTCAAACAACGTGGGAGGGCGGCAAGCACCCGATAAAAGTCGCACCCTACACGCGGGGGATGCTTGATATTTTCCGCAACAACGTTATCGCCTGCATGATGATGGCGAGCGCGTCGGGACGCGCCAAATTCAGTTTGAAAAGCGGCGACAAGATGCTCTACGCGCTGGCGCCGCTGCCATACACGACGGGGCTGTTCCCGGTCGCGATGGACGAGGATCTATACATAGAATTTTTGCCCCCAGTCAGAGAAGCGGTCAACATGACCTTCACAGAGCGCAATAAAAAGGGCTTCAAGCTCGGTATGAACAAGGGTGTTGACTTCTTTTTCGGGCTTGGCAGCGTCGCGTATTTCGTCAGCTTGGCGCTTTCGTCGCTGAAAAGTTCGCCGGAGCAGCCGGCGCAAACGACGTCGGGCAATAAACGGCAGAGCGATGCCGCCGGACAGAACATCCACCAGGTGTCGATGGGACCGACGGCGGTTTTACGCTGGATAAGGGCGAAGATCCGCGCAAAAAAAGAAAACCGCGAGATATTGCCGCGTGATCTGTTTAATTTAAAAGG
>DHAH01000072.1:22315-24802 GCA_002397345.1 Clostridiales bacterium UBA4959 | reverse complement strand
ATGGTCGCGGGTACAGACAATCTGAGCTACCGTGACGATCTCGAGCGTATGTGGGGCGTGCGCCCCCTGGAGCTTTTTGCGGGTACGGAGCCGTCTTGCATCGGTATGGAAACCTGGTCGCGCAGTGGGATTTATTTGTTCCCCGACACGTGTTTTTATGAATTTATCCCGGAAGCGGAGATGCTTCGCAGCTTTGCCGACCCCTCGTATAAACCGCGTACCTGCCTGATGAACGAGGTACAGGCGGGTGAAAAATATGAGCTTGTGGTTTCGGTGATGAAGGGCGGTGCGTTCATGCGTTATCGCGTCGGCGACGTTTATCGCTGCGTCGGGCTGACAAACCCTGACGACGGCACTAAAATACCGCGTTTCAACTACATTGACCGCGTGCCGACGATAATAGACATCGCGGGCTTCACGCGCATCAGTGAAAATTCTATTAAAAATATAATCGAAGTTTCGGGACTGCCTGTTGCGGGCTGGGTCGCGGCAAAAGAATATACGCCGAACAAACGTCCGTACCTGCACCTTTATATAGAGCTAAAAGCCGACGCCATCACCTCCAGTGCCGTGAGCTGCGAAATATTGCGCGACCACCTGACGATCTATTTTAAATATGTGGATAACGATTACAAAGATTTAAAAAAGATCCTTGGCATCGATCCGCTGGAAATTACAATCCTGCACTGCGGCAGCTTCGAAGAATATAAAAAGCGATTCGGCAAGATAAGCAGACGTATAAATCCGGACGCGATGGAGCTAAAAGCGCTGCGCGAGATAATGAAGTAACTTCGATAAGATCGATGAAATAACTTCTGCCGGACTTTGTTTCGGCAACAATTATTGTTGAGTAGGAGAAGTGCGATGGGTGACTTCGCATATATCCCGATTTCAGCGCTCGGGTGTTATTTATTCTTGTTGCTGGCGTTTATCGCCTCTAAAAAGAATAGAATTATTTATTCTTTTATCATAGTGCTTGCAAGCGCCATAATGTGGGTGGGCGGCAGCTTTTTTATGCGCATCCAGATATGGCCGTCGCTTAAATTCTGGTATGATGTGTCCATAAACGGGCTGATGCTGCTTTGCTGGGCGTTTATGAATTTCCTGTACGAGTTTATCGGGTCAAAAAAAATGACTGCGCGTATTTTAGGCGGTATAGGAACGATAAGTATTATCATCCTGAACACCACGACGGGTTTGCTGCTCGCCGCGCCAAAAGCGGAGCTAACCGAATCCGGCGGATATACATTCGTTTATGAAAACATAACCGGCTGGATAGCTGTGATGTTCGTGGTATGCGGCGCGGAAATTCTGAACATGCTTCTGATGCTTATCAAGCAAAGTAAAACAGATGGCAAGCGCAAACATCAATACCGCCCGATAATGATCGGCCAGGTGATCATTTTCGTCGGTCAACTGTTTTTAATGCTGCCGGCGTTCAAAGGGTTTCCCATCGACGTGCTGTCCGGCGTAATATGCGTGTTCTTCATGTTTTACGCGCTCTATCGCAGACATATGTTCAAGCTGACGCTGCTTATATCAAAAGGAAGTTGTTACCTGATCTCCGCGGCGTTTTCGGTTGTTATCTTCATAAACTTTATTATACCCGCGCAAAATTACATAAAAGAAAATTTTCCGCAGTCCGAGAACCTATCAATCATAATCGTTTCGCTTGGTTTTACAATTGTAACGGTACTTATATATTATTTAATGAAAACATTGCTCGACCACCTTTTCACAAAGGATGAAACACTGCGCAGCGACGCGATTAAGCGTTTTTCGGTTATGGCGTCCACCAGTCTGCGTATAGATGAGATACTCGATTCGCTGGTAGGGGTTATCGGCGACATCATTCCCGCGCGCCGCATTTATGTGTGCATATCGCAGTCAGAGCCGGTCAAGCCGGGTGGCAAGGGCAAGACATTTTATACTATCAATAAAAGCACCAGCCCGCTTGATAAACGCCGGCTGCGGCTAGACTGTGATAATCCGCTGATTTCCGCGCTCAACGCTTCAAATGAATGTATACTGATGGAGGATTTCCGGCATACATCGGGTTATAAATCGATGTGGGAGGATGAAAAGCGTCAATTTGCCGATCTATCAATTGTGTGTGCGGCGCCTTTGCATTGCGACAACGAGTTGATCGGCGCCGTGCTGCTTTCTGAAAAAGAAAAAGGCGAACGTTATACATACGACGATCTCACGTTCCTGTCGTCACTGTCCGGAGTGGCATCGATAGCGGTTAAAAATTCCCGGATGTATGAAAAAGCCTATTATGAGGCGCGTACCGACGAGCTGACCGGACTTCTTAACCGTAAATATTTCTATGAAACGCTGGACAAGCTGTATAACGAAAATCCGAGCGCGTCGCTCGCCCTGATAATCCTCAGTCTTGACGATTTCAAGCTGTACAATCAGCTTTACGGCAACTGCGAGGGCGATCTTGCCCTGCAAAGAGTCGCGGCTATAATTAAGGCTACGGAG
>DHAH01000072.1:21730-22228 GCA_002397345.1 Clostridiales bacterium UBA4959 | reverse complement strand
GCTATAATTAAGGCTACGGTGGGCGGCAACGGTTATGTAGCGCGCTATAACGGCAAAGAATTTGCCGTGATTCTGCCCGATTACGATATACTCGCCGCGACTAATTTAGCCGAAAACATCCGCAGGCAGATCCTTAACATTAACAAGAACCTTACCGACTCGGAATATATGCTGAAGATGCTGACCGTCAGCGGGGGTGTATGCGCGATACCATATGCGGCGAGTACCGTCAAGCAGCTTATTGACAACGCTGATATGGCAGTATTCCAGGTAAAACGCAATAACAAAAACGCGATATTGGCGTGTACGGCATCTGCTGTGACGTCGGGCGCATTGTCCGTGGATAAATCAAAACGCGAGATCACACGCGAAAAGCGAATCGATATTTATTCCGAATACGCGCCGACGATCTACGCCCTTACCGCCGCGATCAACACAAAAGATCATTACACCTTCAGTCATTCCAAAAACGTGGCGTATTACGCTTCCGAGCTGGGC
>DHAH01000072.1:13299-21592 GCA_002397345.1 Clostridiales bacterium UBA4959 | reverse complement strand
CTGCACGACATAGGCAAGATAGGTATTGCCGAATCGATACTCAACAAGCCGGGGCGGCTGACCGAGGAGGAATTTACCATCATGAAGGGGCATGTCGAGAATTCCGTCGGCATCATACGCAACTTGCCGTCTCTGGATTACGTGATTCCAGCGGTGATAGGGCATCACGAGCGTTGGGATGGCAAGGGTTATCCGCGTAGAATCGCGGGCGAGGATATCCCGCTGTCGGCGCGAATACTTTGCATCGCCGATTCGTTTGATGCGATGATCTCGTCGCGGTCATACAAAAGCTCGTATACAGTCACATACGCGCTGAGCGAGCTTGAACGCAACTTCGGCACGCAATTCGATCCTAATCTGGCGGAGATATTCGTGAAACTCGTCCGGAGCGGCGAAGTCAAGCCCATTACGGGTTTGGACGACGTGAGCTTCCCGCAGCCGCAGACAGGTATAACCTCCGAAATGGGCAAAGCCGTCGGACATTAAAAAATAATATATTGGGGGCGGTAAAACCGTCCCCAAACTCTTTAAAAGATCCTGTTATATAATATAACATCGTGTATGGCGGGGGCTTGCCCCCGCCGTATAACATAATTATAATAAAAGGGCGACCGTCGGCCGCCCTTGCAGGATGCTAATTATTGCGATTACAGTTCAGCCTTCCACAACTTGTGGAGGTTGCAATATTCATACGCGGAGACGACGCTGTCGCCGTCGGCGAGCGCGAACACGGCTACGGGCGCCGCTCCGGGCTGCAGATCTTTACGCTGATTGCCCCTGCTTGGTCTGGAGTGAGATCCACTCTATGTAATGTTCCGGGAGCATCGGGTGAGCGACGCTGCCGACGGTCACGGTGACGGTGTTTCCGTCAACTGAAATGACAGGTACGTGCTTTTCAGCCGACGCATCGGTTGTACCGGGAACAAGTTCGCTCATTTCCTCGCCGCAGCAGTGGATTGGCACACCTGCCTCTTTAACATACGCTATAATGTTTCCGCAGTGGCGACATACAAGGTATTTTTGTTTAAGCATAATTCTTATCTCCTCGCTCTCATAAACCTAATAGGACTATGTCCTTGAACCTATTATATCATAAATTGATATTGAATTCTATACTAAAATAAAAATATTTTTATTTTGCCGAACCAAAGTGCTTTTTTCCGCGACTAAGATAATGAAAGCGAAACGCAAGGTGAGATTGGTGCTGTAAATGGAAAATCGCTCAGATAGCGGGCTTGTCCGTCTTGCGGCGGAGGGTGATGTAAAGGCGTTCGAGACGCTGATAACACGCCACCGGAGCGCCGCGGGCGCATACATACTGTCGCGCGTTCCAAATCGTGAAGACGCGGAGGACATCGCGCAGGAAACAATGCTTGCCGCGTGGCGCAATATCGCCGCTTATAACGGCGGCTCGTCGTTCAAGACCTGGCTCATAGCAATTGCGAGACGCAAGATAGCCGATTTATACCGTTCCGGATACGCAAACGAAAGCGCGGAGCTTGACTGCGACATGCCGGATGGCGATATTTACTGCGATGAAAACGGGCTCGAGACCGTCGCGGTCGCAGCGGATTTATCGGACGCAATCAAGCGTTTGGGCGGTGGTGAGCGCGAGCTGGTGTTCCTCATCTACCGCGCGGGGTTCACCTACGAAGAAGCCGCGGAGATTACGGGCGCACCTGTCGGCACAATCAAAAGCCGCATGTCGGCTGTACGCGCCAAGCTTAAAAAATATCTCGGGGAGGGATACAATGGACTATAACTGCGAAGAAGTGACAGAACTGCTGCCCCTCTATTTTGGCGGCGGGCTGGACGCGCAGGGTAGAGCGGCGGTAATGGCGCATCTCGCCGGCTGTAAAAATTGCCGCATTGAAGCTGCCGCGGCGTTGAAAATTGTCCGTGCCTGTGAAGAAGCGTTCCCCGAACCGGACGAAGCATTCGCGCGTTTCGAGTTTCCCGAATCCAAGGATGCACCGGAAGAATCAACAGGCGCTATCGAAACACTGACCCAAGCGGTCGAAATTGTCATTGACGCATTCACAATAACGCGCAAGGCTGTACGTCTGGCGCAAATATAATTAACGGAGGATTATACCGCAATGAACGAAGATATGAAAGATTTAGGCGATATACTTGACACTGTGTCGGAAAAGGTGCCGAATTTAATTACTAAATTGATCGGCACGCTCTATTCCGCGGAATCGGGCGCCAACATGGGTAAGGCGGTCGGCAGCCTCTACCGCGAATTGGTTGAAGCCGGCATTCCCGCCGATGAGGCGATTAAAATGGCGAAAGATTACATGCTTTCGCTTAAGGATATCGCGGGCGCGGCGACCAAAAAAGAATGACTGACTTCGGATTATTTGCGACGGGGGAGAGCGGTGTGAAGAAGGTTTTCCGCTGGGTGTTTATAATATTAAAACTTTTTATTATACTGCTTCTACTGCCGTTTTGGGCTTTATATGTGTGGATAAAGTGGCGGATAACGCGCCGCGCGTTTATCCACGCGACATGTAAAGCGGGTATGGAAGCGCGCGCGGCAAAATCGCTGGCTGGTGTGCTGTCGCCGTCGCGCCTGATGCGCGAAATTGAGCCAAGGGGTTTCTATTCGCATAATTAAATTATACAGGCTGGGTAAAACCCAGCCTGTTGTTTTTTGCGGTATTTTTATACCATTGCGCTGCATATGGATATAAAAAACATAAATGATATGGGGTAATAGAATGGATTTTATTACGATTGCGTATATCGTGGCTGCGGCGAGCAGTGTGCTCATCGCGCTGCTGGTAATACCTTGTGTCAGGGCGGCGCTCACCGCGCAACGGCGCGCGCGAACCGCAGAACTTGCGCGCGTTTACGTGCTTGCGGCGGAACAAATATACGGTTCGGGACATGGTAAGGATAAATATGATTATGTAACGCGGGCGCTGGCGGCGCGCGGGATTAAAATAAACCGGAGCGACGATACCGATGAAATACGCGCGCTGATCGAGTCGGGTGTGCGTGAACTGAAGTATATGGAATGAGATTGATAATAATCCAAAAGTGTGTGGGGGGCATCATATCCCCCCACGCGTATTTTTCGCTTGCTATTTATACTTCGGCGGCGCGGGCGATGGCGGTAATTCTCGCGCCCAGCTCGACCGTTATCTGACCGGACTCGGTAGCCGCGGTTGAATCATGTTTTTCTTCGTTAAACGTCACCGTAATTTTGCCGGTTAACCCGCGCTGCAGCGCGCTGGCTCTTGCCAAGGATTCAGCCTGATACTTCGCGCAGGCGAGCGCCGCGTCGTAATCGTCGAACATCGCGTTTTCGCTGCCGCCCATTACAATATAGCCGCCCACACCCGTATTGTCGAACGACGGTCGGATGAAAACGCCGACCTCGCACCTCACGGTGCATACAGCGGTTCCCACCGCGTTGGCAATGCCGGCGAGAGGCGGGATAACAAGCCGCATCCCCAGCTTTTCGGCAGCTTTACCCGCGATAACCGCGGTGGGAGCGCCAACGCCGACCAGCACAGCCGACGAAAAAAACGCCGGTCGGAATACACAAGCTTCATCGCTTTCCCACGCGGTATGTAATAACACGTCAAACGCGGCTCCGGTGCAGAACCCCCCGATATAACGCCGGGCGCACAGTTTGACGATGCCCGAGTAAAATTTAAACGATGCCATGTCAATCACAGCGCGCGCGAACGCTTCTGGATCAAGTCCGGTATGTCGCTCGAAGTAACGCGCGCCCAAAAACGACGCTTCGACGTTGAACTCGCGGAATAAACCCAGAATATGCATGGCGTCGGTCGGAGTAAAGCCCGAACGGATAACATATCCGCGTGTCTCGAGCCGGTTCGTATCCATCGATAATAACTCAATTCCAGCCCGCTCAGCTATATCGGGTAATGTCAGCGGACCGCCCTGCAGCAGGCCGCAAATCTCAAGTTCGCGGTCGGACAGTTCGACATCCGATGGATATTTCACAAGTTCGAGCAGCTCATAACGGCGGGACAAGCCCTGATATTTATACTCCGCCAGCCCTCGCAGCGCCTCGACCACGTTCGGATGACGCGCAGCCAATACGCACAACGGCACGACGCGCTCTTCTTTGAGGACAAACGGCGCGGGAAATTTATCCGTGCAATTTGTGAGCCGTGCGTCGCGGTCTATAATAACCCGGCTGTCGCCGCCCAAACCGAAAGTGTCGATATAGGTGGACGAAACGCTGGTTTTCCAGTTGCCGATCTCAATCCCCGCGCCGGTTTTTACCGGGATACCGCCTTCGGCGAGCGCCAGATCGGTTGTTGTACCGCCAATATCGGCGATGACGGCGTTGTCAATGACACCGCCGCCGCCCACAAGGTTCATAGCGCCGACAACACTCGCGGTCGGACCGGAGAGCAGCGTTTCGACCGGGCGGAGCATAGCGAATTCCTCGCTCATCAGGCTGCCGTCGCTGCGTACCACGCAAATAGGAGCGTTGACGCCCAATCCCCAAAGCGATTGTTTTACTGCGGTGAGAAATTCCCCGATGACAGGTAGCAGCCGCGCGTTTAACAGCGCGGTTGACGCGCGGCGTAAATAATTTAATTCTTCGGGCGCGACATCGCGGCTGCATACCGAAACGCCGCCCAATTCCGTCACCAAATCGCGTACGGCGTATTCATGAGCGGGGTTGCGTACCGAGAGCATACCCGATATAGCGACACAGGGCGTCGCCGACAGCAGCGACGAGATTTTTTCACGCGCGTCGGGGTCGAACTCCTCCGCGACATTGCCGTCAAGGTTGATGCGACCGTCCAAAAAGCAAATCTCGGCTGTCGGCGGCAGGCTGAATTCGGTTCTGCGCGCCGTCCACACATTTTTATCGCCGCCGATAAGGATCAGACCGCAGCGTCCGCCGCGTCCCTCGACACAGGCGTTGGTCGCCAGCGTTGTGGACAGCGCGACGCGGCTTACCCGCTGTAAAAGCGCATTGTCGAGCGCTTTTACAGCGGCGGTGATACCGTCGCACAAATTATTTTTAGTAGTAAGCGACTTAGCCGCGGCGATTACATCGTTATCGTCATCGGTAAATTTATATATCATGGCGTCTGTATAGGTTCCGCCCGTATCGATGCCCAGAACATAGGTTGTTTGCATATGATTTTTTAAAATTTATCGTCGAATATTGTGCCGCCGCCCGATTTTATCGAGTTAATAAAATCGTTTATTGAAGCGAGTCTGCTTTCGGATGAAACGCCGCACAACCGCTTTGCGTCTACCCAGTGACAGTCCGATCCGGCGCTGTGCGCCAGCCCGTACATTTCCGCGTATGCTTCCGCGCGACGGTCGGGCGCTTCAGTGTGCGAGGCGTTCAACACCTCGACCGCGTCAGTGCGCGAAGGGAACAGCCGCACCGGCTCCGTACCCTCGCGAAAGGGGTGGGCGTGAACGATAAAAGCGCCGTCGGCGCGCACACGGTCGAGATAGGTCGCGGCGTCCCATGTCATGGATTCTGGGTTGTCACGATGCCAGCTATGGTTAAGCCCGTAGATAAGCAGGTGCGTGTGACCCGCGCCGTATTCCCAGCCGGGGAAAACATCCAGTCCGATTTCATCGCCCCGCGCCTTGCAGGCGCGATAACCCGCGGAAATGCGGTCGACGAAGGCGTCGAGCGAAGCCTGACTTTCGGCGAAGCGGGCGTTTGGGAATACATGGTCGGTCACAATTATGCCCGTATAGCCGAGCCTTTTGTAATAATCAGCCATCTCCGCGCCTGTGTTATGCGCGCACCCGCTCGATTCCGAGCAGTGCATATGAGTTTCGTATTTGTAAATGTTCAAATTATAGTCCTCTTGTGGATACAAAGCTGCGGAGATACAGCTCCCGCAAATTGTATCATCAGTGAGGGAGCGGAAGCGTCCGACGCTCCCGCTCCTTTGTTTTTATTTAACTATTAAGTTGACGTTGTAGATGCCGTCGATCGCGCCTATTTCGGCTGCGACGCCGGAGGGCACCTCACCGGTGATCTCGATGATCGTGTAGGCATAATCGCCGCGCGAACGGTTTATCATGTTCTCGATGTTTATATTGCGCGCGGAGATCAGAGAGCTGATCTGGCTGAGCATATTGGGCTTGTTGGCGTGCATGACGCAGACGCGCGCGTCGCCGTCGTGCGGCATCGAGGTGTCGGGATAGTTGACGCTGTTCTTTATATTGCCATTTTCCAAAAATTCGGCAAGTTGACGGACAGCCATAACGGCGCAGTTGTCTTCGCTCTCGGCTGTGGATGCGCCGAGGTGGGGGATTGCAATCACGCCCTCTTTGTCGATAAGCTCCTCGGTCGGGAAATCGGTCACATAACGCGCGACCTTGCCTGACGACAGCGCCGCAAGCATGTCGGCGGTGTTGACCAGATCCGCGCGGCTGAGGTTGATAATGCGCACACCATCCTTCATCTTCGCGATAGACGCGGTGCAGAACATGCCCTTGGTTTCCGCGGTCGCGGGCGCATGCACGGTGATATAGTCGGAGCAGGCGTAAATCTCGTCATAACCAGAGGCGCGGCGGACACTGCGCGACAGCCCCCATGCGGCGTCGACGGTGATGTATGGGTCAAAACCGATGACCTCCATGCCCAAAGCTTTGGCGGCGTTTGCGACCATGCCGCCGATAGCGCCCAGACCGATAACTCCCAGCGTCCTGCCTTCAAGCTCGCAACCGGCAAACTTCGATTTGCCCGTTTCAATAGTTTTAGCAACGCCCGCCTGACCGCACAGACTGTTTGCCCAGCAGATACCGGCGACAATATCGCGGGACGCCAGCAGCAGGCTGGCTATGGTAAGCTCCTTGACGCCGTTGGCGTTTGCACCCGGCGTGTTGAACACGACGATACCGCGCTTCGAGCACTCGTCGACGGGGATGTTGTTGACTCCCGCGCCCGCCCGGGCGATAGCCTTGAGCGAGGGGTTGAGCGGCGCTGCGTGCATGTCTGCGGAGCGTACAAGCACCGCGTCGGGGTCGTTAATATTTTCGCTGAGCGTGTATTTGTTTTTATTAAAGTTATCGGTGCCGATTTTGGCGATTTTATTAAGCAGTTTTATATTATACATTTAATTATTCCTCGTAATATCAGATTTATTACTGTAGGGTCGGGCTATATCATATTGTAGGGTCGGGCTTCCATGCCCGACCGTTTAAAATGCGATTTATCCCGGGTGGGGATGGAACCCCACCCCTACAATTTAAAAAATTCTCGCAAATGGCGGGGGTGCGGGGGTGGTGTACCACCCCCGCGCGTACCTCCGCGTCCCCGTCCCAGTTTCAATTATTTCGCGTTTGCGGCGGCGAATTTCTTCATAAATTCGACCAAATCTACCAATCCCTGACGCGGCATTGCGTTGTAGATCGACGCCCTCATACCGCCGACCGAGCGGTGACCCTTGATATTTTTAAAACCCGCGGCTTCGGCTTCTTTTGCGAATTTTTTGTCCAGCGCTTCAACGCCGGTCATAAATGTGACGTTCATTATCGAACGATAGGGTTTTTCCGCGGGCGCGGTGTAATAATTTTGACTGTCGATGTAATCATAAAGGAGCGCGGCTTTTTCTTCGTTGCGCTTCTTCATCTCGTTAAGCCCGCCCAGCTCGGCTACCCATTCACAGACGAGTTTCAGCATGTAAATCGAATAGCAGGGAGGGGTATTGTACATCGAATCATTTTCCGCGGCAATCTTCCAGTCGAGCATCGACGGGGTCAGTTTGTTTGCGTGTCCGAGCAGGTCCTCCCGCACGATTACAACGGTGACACCCGCGGGCGCCATGTTCTTTTGCGCGCCGGCGTAGATAACGCCGAAGCGGCTGACATCGACAGGCTCCGATAGAATGCATGACGACATGTCCGCCACCAGCGGGATGCTCCCGGTGTCGGGGATATAATCCCACTTGGTGCCGTAAATGGTGTTGTTAAAACAAATGTGGACATAATCGGCGTCGGTGCGGAAGTCCTCGCGGGTGAGCTTTGGGATATAGGTATTATTTTTATCTTCCGATGAGGCAACGATACGTATATCGCCGTATTTTTTTGCTTCAGCGGCGGCTTTCTTGGAAAACTGACCGGTTACCACATAATCCGCCTTGCCCGAACCTGTGAGCAGGTTAAGCGGGACGGCGGCAAACTGGGTTGACGCGCCCCCCTGCAAGAACAGCACTTTTTAATTGTCGGGGATATTCATGATACGACGTAGCAGTCCCTCCGCGTCGGCTATGATGGGCTCGAAATCTGCCGAGCGGTGGCTCATCTCCATAACGGACAT
>DHAH01000072.1:13016-13174 GCA_002397345.1 Clostridiales bacterium UBA4959 | reverse complement strand
CTCATCTCCATAACGGACATGCCCGACTGTCCATAACTGACGAGCTCTGACGCCGCGCGTTCAAGCACGGGCAGGGGCAGCATCGAAGGACCGGCGGAAAAATTGTAGACTCTTGTCATAATAAGAACTCCCTAATTTTAATACTTTAATTTATTATA
>DHAH01000072.1:12537-12842 GCA_002397345.1 Clostridiales bacterium UBA4959 | reverse complement strand
TTTTAATACTTTAATTTATTATATTACTTCGGTCACGACAAGTCAATATAAATTGTGCCGTTTTTTGTGTCATTATAGTTAAAAAAACCACCTGTTTGAACTAAAAGCTCAAACAGGCGGCGGGAAAGTTATGGTTTTGCTACTTAGTAAATGATGGGCGAAGGCATCATATTGCTATCCGGTGAATCGCCGCGCGCGAGCAGGTTATAAACCAATTGGGCGGCTTCGCCGCGCGATAATCTGGCGGTCGGATTGATCGGATTATTATCGGCGATAACCTTCAGCAATCCCAGTCCGTTGGCTAT
>DHAH01000072.1:3498-12394 GCA_002397345.1 Clostridiales bacterium UBA4959 | reverse complement strand
AAGTTGGCTATCGCAAACGCGCCGACCCGCTCTTTTGAAACGCCGGCGGCATCGTCAAACGGATATTTGAATATCGCGTCGAGAGATGCTATTTCGGAATAACCGAGCGCACAGATGACATTGTAGAGAGCGTCTTCCATGGCGACTGTTGCCTTATCATCGATTTTGTCGTCGTCGGATGAATAATAACAGCCCGCGTGCTGTAACATGTCGCGCAGCTCGCCCGCAGTGATCGCTTTTGCCGGTTCAAAGCTGGTACCGTTTATCGTTATAACATCCATATCGGAGAGTATTTTAATGGCATCGGCGAATTTAGAATCAGCCAGATCGGTATAACCCGCGCTGCCGTCGTAATATTTTGCAGGCTTATATTCAGCAGGTTTACCGTTATAACCCAGCGGCGCGCCGCTCTTGGCGTCGATAAAGCAGTTGAAATTATATCCGAAAACAGGGGTAAGCTGCTTTTTATCAGGCGAATAAACAGTGCCGGGCAGCGTGAGTTTGCCGTCTTTTATCTCTGAACTTGCCAGATAATAAGGCGCCATGCCGGTTATGGCGACATATTTGTCAGCCGCGCCGTCCGCACCAATTGCACCGTCGACAGAGGGGAAGGTTGTGTCTGTATAGCCAAAGTTCATGCTGTAAACCGCGAGCGTGTCGGGGTTGACGGTCACCGAGATGGTGTCGGTATCGAACTCCACGCCATTAACATGACGGACATAATTAAAGGTGTAGGACGAGATTGGTTCATCAGGTGTTACGGCGATGTCCAGCGGTCTTACTGCAATGTTGTCGGTGTAGGAATAAGCGGCAAATTTATCGCCGTAAAGCTCTTTAAGCAGGTTCTCCGCCGTTGATTTACTTTCCTCTTCGTTATACTTAAACTTCGAGGCGGGTTTGTATTCGCTGCTGTTGTTATTGCTAAAACTGATAATCTCTCCGGTTTTGGCGTTTACTGTCGCGTAGGCATACACGGCATTGTCGTCGCTGCCCGATTTATATGAGAGCTGCCAGAAATAGATTGTCGCGCCTGTGAAAGGAGATTCGGAGCTGTACAGGTTGCTTTTTTGGAGTTTATAAGTCGTGTTTAAACCGAATGCGGCGACGGCGCGCAGTTTTTCCGTGATTTGTTCGGCTGTGAGGAACCCTTTTTGA
Source organism: Clostridiales bacterium UBA4959 (assembly GCA_002397345.1). Classification (GTDB taxonomy): domain Bacteria; phylum Bacillota; class Clostridia; order Oscillospirales; family CAG-272; genus DTU078. Next base: position 11,239 of record DHAH01000072.1, on the reverse strand, counting down.
AGTTCGACCGCTTTGCGTTCGGCTTCGGTGAGTTTTGCTTCGGGCATGGCTGCACCGGCAGCCATGGTTTTGTCAGCGGCATTGTCAGCTCGCATATAACCGCCGTCATATGCGGCATATTCAAGCTCGACGGGCTTGCCGGTTACGGCGTCGATAACTGTTTTTGAATAATTGCCGGGCAGCCGGTAAACAAGCTTGATCTCGGCGGTGTATTTATACGGCGCGATCTTGCTGTAAACGCGGTCATAATTATAGAACGCTTTATAAACAAGCTCGAGCGGCAGCGCTGTTTTAAGCGCGGCGCGGGCGGCGTCCTCTGTTATGAGCGGCGAAGATTCCCCGGGCGTGACAACGCCGCGCGCCATAGACATCGCGTTGAATTCCGTAACCGTGCCTGTACCGCTGACGTTTACGTTTATCGTATTGTCCGACACAATGTATCCGTTATAAACGCGCTGGAACATGACCGAATAGCCGCTGTAGGACGAATATTCGATTGTCGCACGCTCTTTTGTTATGCAGTCGGCATACGCGGGGTCGGCTTTAAGCACGAACGCATACGCGGCGTCGAGGGCGTTTGCTTTTGTTGCGGCGGGGATTTTATTTAATTCCCGCTTGTTATTGTTCGAATAGGTGTATAGCGTGCCGTCCGAGCCGATGGTAACCGAGATGTTTTCTTCGGAGTCCACAGCTCCGGACCAATTCAAGCGTACGAGCTTAACGCCGTTATAATCCGACATGCTGTGGCTGAGCGATTTGAAACGGTCGGTTTCGCCGATGTATTTTTTGGCGGCGGTAATGGCGTTTTGAAGCAGCTCGTCATCGCTGACCACCTCTTTCGTGGCTGCGCTTATCGGAGCGACTACACCCGGCGCGGAGATAGCAATCGGCATTTCGGCTGTCAGCGCCGACGCGGATATGACCGACGGCAGAACGACTGTCGCGGCAAGAAGCGTTGCTTTCAATTTGTTGAACATTTTTTCACCTCATATCGATTTTGGTATAACTGTTATGACGCGCGGCGCGGAAATTTGTTCCGTGTTTTCTTGCACTCATTTTCAAATGTGTAATAAAAAGCCGTAAACGCACAGAATTATCTGTGGGCTTACGGTTTACGGCAATTGGCGTTCCCGGGCCGACTTGAACGGCTGACCCTTCGCTTAGGAGGCGAATGCTCTATCCAACTGAGCTACGGGAACATATTAATATAGACCTTAGTGCGGGCATTTTCATGTGAGCGCATGCGCCGGAACATATAGCTGACGCGCTCGTCTATTATAACACTGCGCGGGATAAAAATCAACCCGCGGAATTAAAATTTTTGAGCTGAGCAATTGTATAAAAAAGTAAATTTTAAATTAATAAAATAAACCTTGTATTAATCAGATAAAACTGATATAATTGAGAAGTTATAGATTAATCCCGGAGGTCGCAGCATGGCGGCAATACGCAATTTTGCGATCACGCTCTGCGTGTCGCTGTTAATATTTGGACTACTCGCCTATTTAACGGTGAGCGTCGCCGAAAACCATCTTGATTTTTTGTCAGGAACGGATACAAGCGGCGAAACATCGGACACCACAGCTTCCGAAACCGAAGAACCGGTCGGAACGGGCACGGCAACCGAAAATCAGCCTGACGCACTTGAACCGCTGCCCGTCGGTTTTAAAGGTTCGACGATTTCCGCGGTGATCATCGGCTCGGATTATCAGCCGGGTGTGTTCGACGATTATGACCTTACAGAAATAAACAATAAGCGGGGCGGCTTTCCGATAAAGAACCGGCAGATCACCGCCGACTCGATAATCTATGTGCAGGTAAACCTCGACACGCGGGAATATGTGTTTTGCCCCATCCCGTCAAATACGCTTGTCGAAGATCGTGGACTGGACAAAACGCTCGGCTCGCTGCTCGGCGAATCCGGCGCTCCGTACATAAAGGAGAAAGTTTCAGCGCTGCTCGGCGTGTATATCGATTATTATGCGCTCGTCACCACTGGCGCGCTTGCGAATTTCATCGACAGCATCGACGGCGTGTATTACAACGTGCCCCTCGCACTTTCGTATTCCGATCCGTCGGAGGGCAAAGAGGGTCTTACAATCACAATTGAAAAAGGCGCGCAGACACTCAACGGCAAAAAAACGGTGGAAATGCTGCGCTATGTATCGTATACGGGCGGGGACACATCCCGCCGCACGGCGATAATCGATTTCATGAAGGCAGTGCTGGCTAAAATAACGACGCCGGAATACCTTGCGAAATTGCCGAAATTGTTTACCGAAGCGATAGGTTCAGGCGCGATTGCCACCGATTTTACCGAGGACGCGCTTGCCGCCAATCTTGACGCGGTGTTTGCCTATTCTGACTTTACGAAAATCACACTGACGCTGCCCGGCGCGGACGCCGTTATCGGCGACGAAAATTATTTTTCGCCCAACTATGCCCAGGTAAGCAGTATGATCGCAAAATATAAATATACAGGTTGAGCCGCAAAAAAGATTTATTGGGTTATGTTTAATATAATAATAATTATAACGGAGATAATGACAACATGCAAAACACGGAAAAAACAATGGATAAAATCGTCGCGCTGTGCAAGAACCGCGGGTTCGTTTTCAGCGGGTCGGAGATATACGGCGGGCTTGCCAACACATGGGACTACGGTCCGCTCGGTTCGGAGCTGAAAAATAACGTCAAGCGCGCGTGGTGGAAGAAATTTATTCAAGAATCCAAATATAATGTAGGGTTGGACTGCGCGATCCTGATGAACCCCGAGGTGTGGGTCGCGTCGGGTCACGTTTCGACTTTCAATGACCCGCTCATCGACTGCAAGGCGTGTAAAATGCGCCACCGCGCGGACAAACTCATCGCCGAATATGTGGACGCGAATAAATGTGATGTCAACGTCGAAGCGATGACGCAGGAGCAGATGATCGCATTTATACGCGAAAATTCCGTGCCCTGTACAGGCTGCGGTAAAAGCGACTTCACCGATATACGCAAATTCAACATGATGTTCAAGACGTTCCAGGGTGTTACCGAGGACAGCTCATCGCAGATATATCTGCGCCCCGAAACCGCGCAGGGCATGTTCGTCAACTTTAAAAATGTGCAGCGTTCCACGCGTAAAAAAATCCCCTTCGGGATCGGGCAGATGGGTAAATCGTTCCGCAACGAGATCACACCCGGCAACTTTATTTTCCGTACGCGCGAATTCGAGCAGATGGAGCTTGAATTCTTCTGCAAACCCGGCACAGACCTTGAATGGTTTGGCTATTGGAAAGATTTCTGCAAGAATTTCCTTTTGAGTCTTGGCCTTACAGAAAAGAACATACGCCTGCGCGACCATGAGAAAGAAGAGCTTTCGTTCTACTCGAAAGCTACAACAGATATTGAGTACCTCTTCCCGTTTGGCTGGGGAGAACTTTGGGGCATTGCCGACCGTACAGACTATGACCTGAAGCGCCACCAGGAGCACAGCGGAAAAGACCTTTCCTACTTCGACCAGGGAACCGGCGAACACTATATCCCCTACGTTATTGAGCCGTCACTTGGTGCTGACCGTGTCGCTCTCGCGTTTCTTGTTGATGCCTATGATGAAGAAGTGGTAAATGAAGCGAAGAAGGATACCCGCGTGGTTCTGCACTTGCATCCGGCTCTTGCCCCTTATAAGTGCGCCGTGCTCCCGCTGAGCAAAAAGCTCAACGACAAAGCACAGGAAATCCAGACGCGCCTCTCTGGGAAATTCAATGTGGATTATGATGATACCGGCTCAATCGGCAAACGTTACCGCCGTCAGGACGAGATTGGCACACCGTTCTGCGTCACTTATGACTTCCAGAGTGAAGAGGATGGCTGTGTAACTGTCCGCAACCGTGATACCATGAAGCAGGACCGCATTTCCATTGACAAGCTGGAAGATTACCTCACCAGCCGGATTGATTTTTGACCTGCCCTAAATTTTAAAAGGCAGCCCGTACGGGGAATTCCCCCATGCGGGCTGCCTTTTTGCTGTTTTCCTAAAGAATCCGCTTACTTGCTCTATTTCCATTCATCCTGCATTGCTTTTCCGCTTCTCTGCATCCTTCCCGGGCAGATAAAGCGCAGCACAGCCCAGGGGCGGCAAAATCAGTTTGTCTTCCCCGCCCGGGGCCGGGCCAAAAAGCGGTTCCGTGTTTCTCCATTCGCTGTCCAGCTTCACGGTGACCGCTTCATTGCCGCGGTTCAGCGCACACAGAAGCCCATCATTCCCATCAAAGCGGATATAAGCAAAACCGTCGCCGTTTGCCATCACAGGGCGAAACCCGCCTTCACGCAGGCAGCTGCATCCGGCACGCATGGCTCCAAGGCGCCGGTACCAGTCTACAAGGCCTGCGTCTTCTTTTCCCCACGGGTAGCAGGTGCGGTTAAACGGATCACGGTAGCCTTCCACACCAGCTTCATCCCCGTAGTAAATGCAGGGAACGCCAGGAAGTGTAAACTGCATTAGTGAAGCAAGGCGCATCAGTGCAATGCCCCGTTCTCTGCCTTCGCCCGTAAGGTATGTCATGCTCTGCCAGCGGCGTCCACGGCCACGCAGCGGCTCCCCCGCCAATACTGTCAGGGCACGCTCCGTATCATGCGTCCCGATATTGTTCATCAGGCAACGGATTACCTGAGGAGGATAATTCTCCAGTACATTGAGAATAACCTCCATCATTTCCGATGGATTCTTTCCGGTAAGGTAACCAAGAACCGCCGTGCGGAACGGGTAGTTCATTACGCTGTCCAACTGACTGCCGAGAAGGTATTCCCGGCGCTTGCCATAGGCAATTTTGTTGGAGGCATCTTCCCACACCTCACCTACAATAGCCGCATCCGGCTTTTCGGCTTTTGCAGCTGCCCGAAGGTGCTCAAGGAACGAGTCCGGCAGCTCATCCGCAACGTCGAGGCGCCAGCCGGAAGCCCCAAGTTTCAGCCAGTGACGGATTACACCGTCCGGGCCATTGATAAACCGGTCAAAATCCGGATTTTCCTTATTAACGCACGGCAGCGTCAGAAAGTTCCACCAGCACGCATAATCATTGGGCCAGTTTTGGAACTGATACCACGGATAATACGGGGAATCTTTTGACTGATACGCGCCTGAGCCAGGGTAGCGCCCTTCGCGGTTAAAATAGACACTGTCGCTTCCGGTATGGTTGAAAACGCCGTCCAGCATCACGCGGATACCGAGTTTTGCAGCGCTCCCGCAAAGGCTGCGGAAGTCTTCTTCCCTGCCGAGGAGCGGATCAATTTTCCGGTAATCCGCCGTATTGTAGCGGTGGTTGGAGTGCGCCTCAAAAATCGGGTTTAGATAAAGGCAGGTAACGCCGAGTGATTTTAAGTACGGGAGCTTCGCTTCGATTCCGCGCAGGTCACCCCCAAAGTAGTCACGATTCGTAATCTTTCCGCGGGCATCCGGCTCCCAGTCCGGCTGTTCCCCCCAAATAGGATGAATCTTCCTGTCTGAGGGGACATTTGCCTTCGGCTCTCCGGAGCGGAAAAACCGATCAGGGAAAACCTGATAAATGACGCCGCCCGCAAGCCAGTCCGGGGTAGAGAAGCCACGGCTGCAAACCGTAAGCTGCCATTGGCCACCATCACTGCTCAGGCTTCCTTCGCTGCCCTCCCCGCGTGTAACAGCAAGCGTGCCGTGCCAGGTATCTACAAAGAAACGGTAAAAATAAAGCCCCGGTTCTTCGGGAGTATAGTCACATTCCCAAAACTCATGCTGGACGCCGTTCATGCCGCACCAAAACATGCCCATTGTCTTTTGGGCACCGGTGGCATCACTGGTTATGACAAGGCGCGCGGCAGAGCAGCGCAGGTCGCGGGGCATCATGATTTTAAAATGGATTGAGGTTCCGTTTTCCACCGCCCCCGCTGGGTAACGGCAGGCCGGATTGCGCGAATTAAACATCAGGATAAAGCCTCCGGAATTTTATTTTCCGCCAGACCTTGCGGCCTTTTTTGCCGCTTTTTTCCCGGAAGCCATGTCATCAAACGGCTCTGCGTGCCAGATGCGGTTCGCATACTCCCGGATTGCGCGGTCTGCGGCGAACCGTCCGGACTGCGCCACATTGATAAGGCACATGCGCTGCCACAAAGTCTGGTTGGTGTAAAGGCGCGAGGACTTTCTGCGCGCCTTTTCGTAAGATGCAAAATCAGCCAGGACCATATACGGATCCTTGTTAAGGAGGGAATCAACGATATCACAGAAATTCACTCCGCAGAACCCGGTATTCATTGCACGCAGCGCAGCGGAAATCTCAGGTGTATGCTCCGCAATGGCGCGCGGATGGTAGCCGGCATTGCGGAGCTGGATGACCTGATCGGCGGTCATGCCGAAAAGGATCATATTGTCATCGCCTACGGCATCATGGATTTCCACATTGGCACCATCCAGTGTGCCAAGCGTGACAGCCCCGTTAATCATCAGCTTCATGTTGCTGGTGCCGGAAGCCTCCGTGCCGGCAAGCGAAATCTGCTCGCTGATATCTGCGGCAGGCATCAGGAGCTCCGCAAGCGTGACACGGTAGTCTTCAAGGTAAACGACGCGCATTTTCTGGTTGACGTGCGGATCGCTGTTGATTGTTTTGCCAAGATTCACAATAAAGCGGATAATCTGCTTTGCAAAGTAATAGCCGGGTGCCGCCTTCGCGCCGAAAATATAGGTGCGCGGCACGAAGTCCATATCAGGATTTTCACGCAGCCGGAGGTAATCTACAAGGATCTGCAAGGCATTTAGGTGCTGCCGCTTGTACTCATGCAGGCGTTTAACCTGAACGTCAAAAATGGAATCCGGATCAATGGAAATACCGTTTGTCTTTTTCACATATTCCGCAAGGCGAATTTTGTTCTGACGCTTGACCTGTGCCATCCTGCTGAGGACACCCGGATCATCCCGATATTCCATCAGCTTCTCAAGCTGCTCCGCATCAGTCACAAAACCGCTGCCAATCAGCTCCTGCACAAGGCTGGAAAGGCTTGGGTTCGCCTGACAGAGCCAACGGCGGTGGGCAATTCCGTTTGTAACGCTGGTAAACTTTTCCGGCATTTCGCTATAAAAATCATTAAATACGCGGTTTTTAAGGATTTCACTGTGCAGTTTGGAAACGCCGTTGACACTGTGACAGCCAACGACGGCAAGGTTTGCCATTTTGACGTAGCCATCGTTCCACGGCGCCATACGGCCAACTTTGTAGCCGTCAACACCTTTCGCATGCATTTTGGCACAGAAGCGCCGGTTGATTTCCTCCACAATCTGATAAATCCGCGGCAGGCGGGACTTAAACAAGTCAATTCCCCAGCACTCCAGAGCTTCAGACATTACGGTATGGTTTGTGTAGGCGAACGTGCTCTGCACGATTTCCCACGCTTTATCCCAGCCATAGCCGCACTCGTCGAGCATTACCCGCATCATCTCCGGGATTGCCAGAACAGGGTGCGTATCATTCAGATGGATTGCCACAAGGTCAGGCAGGCTGTCAAGCGAGCTGTGATGGAACAGATAGCGGCGGATAATATCCTGAACCGTTGCGGAAACAAGGAAATACTGCTGAGAAAGGCGCAGGCTCTTACCCTCCAGGTTATTGTCATCCGGATACAGCACTTTGGTGATAACTTCAGCCATCGCGTTCTGTTCCATCGCGCGCATATAATTTCCACCATTAAACAAAGCCATGTTGAAATCCGAGCTCGTAGCGGACCAAAGGCGCAG
>DHAH01000072.1:0-3320 GCA_002397345.1 Clostridiales bacterium UBA4959 | reverse complement strand
TGGTATAATCCTTATGGTTCACAATATGGTAATGGTTGTTCCAGCTCTCCTCAATATGGCCGTTGAACCGGACTTCCACACTTTCTTCCGGCTCACCGCGGAGCCAGATTTTCCCGCCCGGAAGCCAGAAATCCGGCAGTTCAGTCTGCCAGCCGTCCACCAGCTTCTGCCGAAAAATGCCATATTCATACCGCAGAGAATAGCCCATCGCCGGGTAGCCCAGCGTTGCAAGAGAATCCATAAAACAGGCCGCAAGGCGTCCAAGGCCGCCATTTCCAAGGCCTGCGTCCGGTTCTGCTTCATAAAGCGCATCCAGCTTCAGGCCCATGCCGTCAAGTGCTTTACGAAACAGCCCCTCCAGGCCGAGGTTATAGAGGTTGTTTTTTAGGGAACGCCCCAGCAGGAATTCCATGCAGAGATAATAAATCTGCTTGACACCCGCTTTCCCGGCTTGTGTCGAAAAAGAGCGGTACGTCTCCTCCATCCTGTTCCGGACCGCAAGTGCAACCGCTTTGTAGCACTCGTCATCCGTCGCATTGTCCAAGGTAACGCCGAAAACATGTTCCAGACTGTCGCGTATTATATTCTGGATTTTTTCCACAGTGAGTTTTTCATTCATATTGGCCCTCCGCAAAGGATTATCCGCCTGGGGCACAGGCTTCAGGCTGTTGTTCCCGGCAGATAAGTTATGTGTATTATACACCAATATTTGTAATTTAGCAAGGTCCGTTATTTAGAATTAAAATCTCTTATAGGCCAAATTTATTCAGGATTCATGGGGATTTTACGAATAATATTTCATACCGCTATTATCGCTCGTTGGAAAATTGTTTTGCCTAAAATTTGTACATAATATACAAATTCTGCTATTCTTTTTTCTGACTTGTCAACAGAGCTCCGGGCGCAAAATATGGCGAATTTCCCTTTCATATTATAGCCAAAGCGTCTATAATATGCTATATGATATGTTACAGATTGATGGTAAGGCTTCCGGCCTTTCCCATGGTCTGGAAAGTCTTGCCGCCCCCGGGAAAGGATTTGAAAACATGGCCAAAAATAGAATTAAAATGAGCATCTGTGGCTGCGATTTCGCCGTCTGCTCCGAGGAAGATGAAGCATACATCCGCTCAATCGGCGATGAAGTACAGAAAAGCCTAAACGACATGATGGAGAAAAATGAGCGCCTCTCCCTCACAATGGCTGCGGTTATTGCTGCAATGAACTACTGTGATGCGTCCCATAAGGCTTCCTCTACAGCGGAAAACCTGCGCACACAGATTAAAAATTATCTGGAAGATTCTTCCCACGCACGCATGGACGCAGAGGAATCCCACCGTGAGCTGGAACGCATCCGCCGCGAAAACCAAAACCTGCGCGCCCACCTTGCCGCCGCAGATGAAAACGCCGACGCAGCTGCCGGTGGGAAACAGCCGGAGTCAGCGCCTGCGGACGGAAAAGCGTCTAAACCTTCCGGTGACCTTTCCAAAGCAAAAACGGAAGAGCAGGCTGACCAGGAAAACTTTATGAGCTTCTTTGAGAAAAAGACAGATGAACCAAAAGCCTGAGGTCCTCTCTCCGGCTGGCTCACCGGAAAGCCTGACTGCGGCAATCCGCGCCGGTGCTGATGCCGTCTATCTTGGCGCATCCCGGTTCAGCGCGCGGGCCGGTGCGAAAAATTTTGGTTCGGACGAGCTTCGCAAGGCAGTGGAATACTGCCATATACGCGGGGTAAAAGTTTATCTTGCCGTAAATACGCTGCTGACGGATGCAGAGCTTCCTGACGCCCTAGAGCTTGTGAAATTTGCCTGCACGCTTCCGGTTGATGCAATCCTTGTGCAGGACATGGGCCTCGCACGGGAGCTGTCTCGGTGTGCGCCTGAGCTTCGGCTTCACGCTTCTACGCAGACGGGCGTCCATACGGCTGCGGGGGCAAATGCCCTGTGGGACGCTGGTTTTTGCCGGGTTGTGCTTGCGCGCGAGCTTTCCCTGCGCGAAACTGCGGAAATCCACAGGCAGTGCCCGATTGAGCTGGAGTCATTCGTACACGGCGCGTTGTGCATGTCGGTCAGCGGCCAGTGTTATTTCAGTTCGGTGCTCGGTTCACGAAGCGGCAACCGCGGCATGTGCGCACAGCCCTGCCGCCTTCCGTTCTCCTCCCCGGGCGGGACAGGCCATGACCTGAGCCTGCGTGACCTTTCTCTAATTGGGCGTACTGGGGAAATGGCAGATGCGGGAGTCAGCAGTCTTAAAATTGAGGGGCGCCTGAAGCGGCCGGAATATGTTGCGGCCGCAACACGGGCCTGTCGTCTTGCAGTGGATGGAAAGCCGGTTCCGCCGGAGTTGCAGGAAAGCCTACAGGCGGTTTTTTCCCGGTCCGGCTTTACGCAGGGCTATGCAGACGGGAAGCGGGGCCGGGAAATGTTCGGCGTGCGCTCAAAGGAAGATGTTTCCGGCGCAACCGGGAAGGTCCTCCGCTTCCTTCGGGGGATTTACGCTTCCGATATGCAACGGATTCCTGTTGATTTTACGCTGAAAATATTATATCATAAGCCGGTTGTCCTTACTGCTTCGGATGACAGCGGGCATACCGTGCAGGTTTCCGGCTGTGTTCCTGATGCTGCCGTTTCCAGGCCGCTGGATGCGGCTCGCTGTGAAGTGCAGCTTCGGCGGACAGGCGGGACACCATTCTCTGTGCGCTGTGCAGACTGTAGCGTCACTCCCGGGCTTTCCGTTTCGGTTGCCGAGCTGAACCGGCTTCGCCGTGAAACCCTCAGAGGGCTGGAAAAGGCCAGAGCGGGGAAAAAACCAATTTCATTTGAGGAAAGCTCTATACCGGCTATTCCCGCTCACCGCGCAGGGCCGATGAAGTTGCGGGCACGCTTCCGCACCGCAGAACTGCCGGAAGCCGCAAAATGCTGTGAACTCGTCTATGTGCCGGTTACCGCCGGGGCAAAGTGCTTTTCCGGACTTCTGGAAAGAGGTTTCCCTGCTGCGGCAGAACTGCCGCGCGGCCTCTTCGGGCTTGAAGGAAAATTTAAAGGACTTCTTCAGGAAGTAAAATCCGCTGGGGTAAAGGATGTCTGGGCTGGAAATCTGGACTCTGTCCGCCTTGCACTGGATGCAGGTTTTTGTGTCCACGGCGGATTTTCTCTCAACATTACAAACACGCAGGCCCTTCAATGGTACCACAGTCTGGGCCTTGCCGACGCCGAGTTGTCATTTGAGCTAAAGCTTTCTCAAGCTGCGCGCATTGGAGGCCCGATGCCCCGCGGGGCAATGGTTTATGGACGCCTTCCCCTGATGCTCTGCCGGAACTGCCC
>DHAH01000113.1:28373-39599 GCA_002397345.1 Clostridiales bacterium UBA4959 | reverse complement strand
TTTTTATGCGGTGTTGCCTTAGACATATACAGGATGAGATCGCGCAATCCGCCCGGGTTGATCAGTTCTCCCAAGTCAAACACGCGGTTTGCGAAAATGATGTCCAGCATCTCCGACGATTCGTCGTCGCGCGAATATTTGCTTTTCAGCGCCACATCGTAATAAGCGTACATCAGCGTATACTTCGATTCGGCTGCCAAAGCCTCGAGCAGTATACCCGTGCGTTCCGGATTACCCGTCACTTCTGGGACGCCCATCAGACTGCATGTGTGGACGCTGACCACACAATGGTAGTTGTCCTGATCTTCGGTGTATTTGGGAATGGGCAATATGCCGAATTCGGTTTCGCTGGCGCGCATATCGGACACCGCGTCCATGCGCATCCAGAAGTACAGCCCGTGGTTCTGTTCAAACAGCTTTTGGTATTCCGCGTCGCTTGTACCCATGATGTGGTGGTCGTAAAAAAGGTCGGTTTGTTTGACTAACTCGAAAAGCCGCTGTGCGAGCGAGAAGTTATGTTCGCTGCTAAACGATATATACGGGATGTCGTCGGCGTTTTTGGATATTATCGTTGCGCCTCCGCCTTGGAAAAAGGTGGAGGGCACATCGTATCCGCCGAGAAAGCCGTAAAAGTCCGACTCGTTCATTTTAGAGTCGCCATTAAGATCGCTCGCGACGTTTTTATATGTGTCGTACATTTTATCGATCGTCCACGTGCCGTCACGCACGATGGAGTACAGGTCGGGAAGGTGGTTGTCAGCCGCCGCCTGTTTATTAAACGCGATAGCAGCCGTACCGTCCTTGTCGTTTATGGTGATGTCTGATGCGACAAGATATACCCGATGCGCGATCGAGTAGTTGGAGACCGAGTTTTGGTCCCACCACGGGTTTTTAAGGTTCACGTAGGGCAGCTTGCTTATGTCGTACAAATAGCCGGATGTGATAAGAGCAAGCGAGTTGTTTTGCTGCTGACAGACGATGGTATAGGTGTCGTCGTTTGACTTCACGCACTTACCCAGCACGGCGTTAAGCTGATCGTACGACTTTTCGGTGAGCTTGAAATTAACGCCGTATTTTTCTGATATGGCGAGGTTGCGTTTGTAAACCGCTTCGCCGATAGTGTCGCCGTTGCCTTCTTTTGCGTAAATGTCCTTTGAACGCCGCCAATCCCAACCGTCCGCCATCCAATAAAGCGCATTGAAATCATAGCCGTCGAAATTTTCGGTCGGAACATCGGCGTACATCCGATCGGTCACTTCATCTGTCGATGACGATGACAAAGCCGTATCGGAAACGGGGGATTTTGGATTATTAACACATGAAGCGGCTAAACCGCAGATCAATGACGCGATCAACAAAAGGGGAATGATCTTTTTTGCAATCTTACCGGAGCTTTCCATAACTACACTTCCTTTTTATAATTTATACTTAAATTCGATTATAAACTCGGTAAAAATCCGCGCCAAAAGCTTGAATATATGGGTTTTGACGCGGAATTTTTTCACTGGCTATCGAATTTTAGTATTATAAGAGCCATAAATTATAAAATTACGGTTCTTTTGGATCCCATCCGAAACGGCGTATCCGCCGTCAGCGTATCTGGCTAACCTCGCTCAAGCGGTATTGGTTAGGCGTTACGGCGTTTATTTTCTTGAAGTTTTTTGTAAAACTGCCGGCGCTTGCGAACCCTACTTCAAAGCCTATCTCCGAAACAGTTTTGTCGGAAGTTTTAAGCAAATATTTTGCTTCGCAGATGCGGCAGTGCATAAAATATTCGTGCGGCGTCAATCCGGTTAGGCGCTTAAATTGCCGTAAGAAGTGGTATTTAGATAAAAAATGCATATCCGCCAGCTCGTCAAGTGATATGTCCCTGCGGTAGTTGTTTTGGATATAAGCGATCGCCCGCCGCATATCGTAGAGCTTTTCGTTTTGCCCGGCGGCTGCCATTTGCCCGGACTTTGCCAGCGTAAACAGGATATTTTCCACGCAGTGAACATGCAGAAGACTGCGCTGGATGTCAAGCACGCCGCCCTCTCCCTCGAGCAGTCTGTCGATGCTCGCTTCAAACGAGGGGTCTTCTATCGGTATGATCGCGATGCCGTCCCGGTTGATTACAGAAAAATATTCCCCGCAGCTCGGCCCGTCGAAATGGATCCACTTATAATCCCAACCCTCATCCGAATTTGTCTTGTACATATGATATTCGTCGCAGTTGAAGAAAACCGCGTGGTTTTTATACAGCGGCAGCGCCTTGTTACGGATGTGCAGGATTCCTTCTCCGCCGGTCGTATAGACCACGTGATATATCTTCTTCCCGGAGCGTTCGGTATAATAATCCTTGCCTGCGATAAAATATCCCGCCTCCGTCACTTGAAAGGGCAATCCCTTTGCGCCGGGCGGCGATGTGAACATAAGCCACTTTGAAGTGTCCGTAATATCCAGATTGTATTTGAGCATCAAGAGCGCCGCCCCCTTTTCACGTTTACGACGTTTAATCCGGCTTCGTCTCCAGCGACAGCGGGTAATCCCCGAGGTGTTTCAATCGGAAGCCATTCTTTTTATACTCATTGTAATTAAATGCTTCAAGCTCGTTTATAGCCAGCTTGTGGAACTCATAGAAATTGTGCCACCATTCGTATCCGCTCCCAAGCGCGGCGCCGAGATAAGCGTCGGCTATATCGCAGCCCATTTGCGGCGCGACATAAAACGCGCCCATCGCCAGCACGTTGACGCCGTTGCCCGTGATCGCCCGCAGCGCCGCCGGCACGCTTTCGACCACGCCCGCGTGGACATGGGGACACTTGCTCGCCGCTATATGTATACCCATACCCGTGCCGCAAAAAATAAGCGCGCGCTCGTAAATGCCCTCGGATATCATCGCGCCGACTCTCAACCCGACACGGTGGAACATCAAGTCGGTGTCGGTTTCGTCGGGCGACTTCACGCCCACATCCTCGACAGTCCAACCTTTGGCCTTTAAATGTGCCACAACCGCCTCTTTAAGCGGATATCCCGCGAAATCCGCGCCTACCAGAATCTGTTTGTCTTTTACTGTTTTCAAGGCTTTTTTATTCTCCTTATTACTTTAGCGATACCATTTTTCTCTGATTATTATAATTTTGATTTATCAACTTGATTTTATACTTCATTTAAATAATATCATAAAATAGGGAATAAACAATATCGGATATTGCTGTTAAGCATTCTGATATTGCGGTTATTTAATTAATTTTAAGTTAAGCGCCGTTTTCAGCGGCGCGTTAAAAATATAATGCGTTCGTTATAGAGATTTTATTTTCTCGTCAAACCATTTTAATACGGCGGGTTCCGACGCTTCGGAGCATTCGGGCAGCAGGTACCAGTGCGCGGCGCCTGAAACCTCATAGCCGCCGAACTCGAATTCTTCGACAGGCGCGAGGTAGCCGTTTACACTGTTGCAATATCCGAGTATATAAACGCGTTCGGGTGAAAATCCGCGTGACACAAACATGGCCTCCAGCTTGCCGCCGGTCAGCGTCAGCAGTTCAAACGGCACGAACGCGAACGCGAAATCCCGCCCGGCGGTGAAAAGCTGCATCGGCACGCTCACCTCTGACGGCACGCCGCATAGCGACCGCTCGAGCATAGCGCGGTGCCAGCGCAGCTCGCGGAACAGATAATGCTTTTCCGGCTGACCGTAGGGCAGCGAAAAATATCGTTCCTCCATCCCTTTTATCGACGCGCGCAGCTCAGATTCGGGCGGATACAGCTTCATCGGTATCGCGGCATAATCGTAAAACAGCTTTAACTCACCCGTGCCGCCGCTTTGAGGAACGGCGGAGGCGATGGCGTCAAGCACCGGCTGCGCAAGCTCGCGTCCGAGCTGTCCGATGAAGTCGTCACAGGCGAGATTTTCGACAGCATGGGGGTTTATGTCGGCGGCTCGCCCCTGCAAAAACATGAGCGGGCAATCGTCGTCTGAAGAAGAATTTAACACCGACAGGTAGTCGGCGGAGACCTCGTACGTCGTGTTTATCACCGCGTGGCAGGAGGCGGAGCAAAGCGCGCCGCTCACCTTGCCGGATGCCGTAACAAACGGCGCGGTGAATATACGCCTGTCGACAGGCTCACGCCCGCGCCGGTTGTGCGAATGGGTCAGCTTATGCTCCGATATGCGAAAATCAAACGCGCCCGGCTCGAGCCGCGAAAACGCGCGCATGCCCGCCCGTCCCGCCTGTTCGCCGACCCAGCCGAGGTAATCATAGTTCATCGGCAGCTCCTTGAGCACGCCGCATGCAGGTCCGGCGTGCGTGTGGATGGAACTGAGCGCAACACGCCCCCGCCCAAGTCCCGTGAGCGCTTCGATTTGGGGCAGAACCAGACGGTAAACTTCTTCGGATAAGCCGATGAGATCGAATTGCAGCAGCAGGAAACGTTCCCCGGCGCTCTCAAAGGCGCAGGCTTTTACAAAAAGGTCGTCGCGCACGCCCGTTGCGGGCGTCAGACGGAAACCGTATCCGTCAAGGTAAATTCCGGCGTATTCGGGTGTGATTTTTTCCTGCGCGAAGCCGCATTTAAGCTGTTCCATCACATACTCCTCTTTTTTCTTTTTATTTATAAATTTGGTATGTTTTTTATGGTTCGACCGAATTTCCTGTGCCGGAACGCAGGCGGCTGGGCGGGAAACCGCGCAGTGCCTTGAAGCGCCGCGAAAAATAGCAGCCGTCGGAGAAGCCCACGCGCGCCGCGACCTCCGCGACCGAAAGATCGGTCGTCAGCAGCAGCGCCTCGGCTTTGGAAATGCGGTAATCGCTTATATAATTCAGCGCCGTTACGCCCGTTACCTCACGGAACCTCCGGCAGAAATACGACACGTTGATGCAGCACGCCCCCGCCAGCTCGTCAAGCGAGATCGGGCGCGCGTAGTTTTCCGCGATAAAGGTCAGCGCGGGCGCAATGCGCAGATACGCCACCGTGTCGCGCCTTATCGCATCCGCGGCGCAGACCGCGCGCAGCTCGCTGCGGAACAGCTCCGCGAGCAGGCGCAGCACGTCGCCCTTGACCGCGACCTCAAAGGCGGTGCGCGTGTTCCGGCACTCGTCGATAAGATCGAGCAGAATTTCGCGCGCTTTGTTATTGCCGCTGACGAGGTTGTTGAAATGCAGACGGCGGTTGGTCATCTGCGCCAGATATTTTATACCCACCAAATCGTTCTGCGCCGCGCCGTAGAGCCGCGGGTCGAGCATTATGCAGTGGAAGCAGGGCGAACCGGAATGGTAGACAACCGAATGTGTCTCGCAGGGGTTGATCACCACAATGTCGCCCGCCCCGCATATAAAACGTCTGAAACCGCACTCGACCGCCGCGTCACCCTCGATGAAATAAAGGATTTCGAGCTGTTCGTGCCAAGACCCGGAATAAACCGAATCCTCCGCGGGCGGACCGGGGCGCAGGTTCCAGTTTATGCGGATCGGGAACAGCTCGTTGCTAAACGGAATTTTATCATAATAAAGCTCTTTTTCACGCTCCGATACGACTTCCATAACACCGCCTCCGCATCGTTATCATTATAGCATAAGTATACAACGCATACACGGCTATGTCAATCACGCGACCGGTAACTGTCAGAATAAAAAGTCAATATTGTCCAAAATCATGTCAGTCGTATATGTAGACAGCGTGGACGGCGGTGCGATATAATAGATATGTCGATAAATATCGGGGGTATAAATGGCGGCGAACAAAAACATTAAATATGTAATAGGCGCCGACGGCGGCGGGACTAAAACCGCGCTCGCGGCGGTCACGCCTGACGGCGAGCTGCTTGCGCAGTCGAACGCAGGCGGTGTCAACTATAACTTCATCGGTGTCGACGCCGCGGTGAACAATATGCTCATCGGCATCCGTTCGCTTGGACTGGACAGTGCCGGTCTGCTCGCGGTTGCAGTCGGCGACCCCGGATCGGACGACACCTGTATGACGCTTGGCGGGATGAGCTTCCGCGAAGCGCTTGAAGCTGCGTTCGGTGTGCCGGTGATAACACGCAGCGACGCGTTTATGGCGCTGTATGGATTGACCGGCGGCGCTCCGGGCGCGCTGATCGTCGCGGGTACGGGCGCTATGGGTATCGCGCTCGACGGAGGCGGTCAAATCCGCACAGTCGGCGGCTGGGGACGGCTGACCGGCGATGAAGGCGGCGGTTATTACATCGCGCTGTCGGCTCTCAAAGCCGCGCTGCGCTATGCCGACGGTATCGCGCCGCAGACGCTACTGCTCGACGCCGCGCTGCGCTTTTTCGAACGCTTTTCGCCGCGTGAGCTGATCGGCGCGTTTTACGGCGTCGGAGCGCGGGAGCTTGCGCCGTTTTCGGCGGAGGTGTCGCGCTGCGCTGCGGCGGGCGACACAGTCGCTTTGGGCATACTCCGCCGCGCGGCAAAATATCTGGCGGATTACGCCGCGTCGCTGCTGCGGAGCTGCCCTGAAGTGAAGCTGCTCGGTGTATACGGCTCGGTGCTCACGCGCGACGCAGTCGTGCGCGGCGAATTTAAGCGGCTGGTACATGAAAGATATCCTGATATTGTAATCTCCGAACCGGAGCAGCCGCCGGAGCTGGCGGCGGCGAAGCTGGCGCTCGATTTTATAAAAAAAGGAGAAATAACATGAATGCGATTGACAGATATTTCAGCGAGGTTTCGCGTCTTTTCGCGGAGGTTCATTCGACGCAGACCGAAGCGATCGAGGCGGTAGCGCAGAGCTGCGCCGCTTCGCTGGCGGGCGGCGGGATGATCTTCACTTTCGGCACAGGCCATTCGCATCTGCTCGCGGAGGAGGTTTTCTACCGCGCGGGCGGTCTGGCGCGTGTCTGTCCTATATGCGAGAGCGGGCTTGCGCTGCATGAGGCGGCGGCGCGCAGCAGCGCGTTGGAACGGCTGCCGGGTCTTGCGAAGATCCTGCTCGACGACACACCCCATAAACCGGGCGATACGATTTTCATCTTTTCCAACTCCGGACGCAACACCGTCTCGGTCGATATGGCGCTCGAAGCGCGCGCGGAGGGGATGACCGCCGTATGCATGACCAACCTGACCCATTCCGCAGCCGCGCCTTCCCGCCACCCGTCGGGGAAAAAGCTATCCGAGGTCTGCGACATAGTGATTGACAACCGCGGCTGTATAGGCGACGCGGCGTTGCAAATTGGGGCTGACCGTGTGGGCGCGACCTCGACGGCGGTCGGCGCGGCTATAATGCAGGCGATAACCTGCCGCGTCGTTGAACTGTGCGCCGAGCGCGGCACACCCGCCGAGGTATACCGCAGCGCCAACACCGACGGCGGCGACAGTTATAATACGGAATTGATAGAAAAATATAAAGGGATCATCAGAGCGCTGTAATACTGAAATTCTATAATTAATAAAAAAATCCGCGTTAAAACCCATATATTTAAGCTTTTGGCGCGGATTTTTACCGAGTTTATAATCGAATTTAAATATAAATTACTTTAAAAATATTATTAAGGGAGTGATATAATGCCACACCTTGCCATTGCGGGCGGCAGCCCGATCAGAACCGATTCGTTTCCCGGCTGGCCGCGCGTCACAGAGGTTGACCGCGCAGGACTTACACAGGTCATGCAGTCGGGCAATCTCAGCGTAGGAAGGGTCAAGGCGCGTTTTGAGAAGTCCTTCGCCGAATATTGCGGCGTATCGTACTGCATCGCGGTCGCCAACGGCACAGTTTCACTGGAACTTATCCTGCGTGGGCTCGGCATCGGCTACGGTGACGAGGTCATCCTGCCGCCGTATACCTTCATCGCGACGCTGTCCTCGATAATCTTCGCGGGCGCGACACCGGTGTTCGCCGACATCGACCGCGCGACCTACAATCTTTCACCCGCCGACGCCGAGCGCAGGATCACGCCGCGTACAAAGGCGATAATCGCGGTAGCCGTCGCGGGTCGACCCGTCGACTGCGACGCGTTTGCGGCGCTGGCAGCGCGCTATAATCTAAAGCTGATAATCGACGCGGCGCAGGCTGTCGGCGCGGAGTGGCGCGGAAAAAGCCTGTGCTCCTACGGCGATGTGGCTTCGATATCATGTCAGAACACCAAAAACCTCACTTGCGGCGAGGGCGGAATCATACTCACCGGTTCAAAAGCGCTTGATACCGAGATACGCGCCATATTGGGCGGCGGTTTGCGCGACGGACGTTATCAAACAATATCGCAGGATCACGGTATGACCGAAATGCAGGCGTCGGTGCTCGAAACGCAGTTTAATAAATTTGCGGGAGAGCTGAGCTTGCGTTCGGAGAACGCCGCATATCTCGACGGCAGATTGAAAGCTCTGCCGTTTGTATCGCCGACCGATTACGACGCACGCATTACGCGTCACGCCTATCATTTATACATAATGCGTTTTGATCACAGGGCGCTTTCGGAGCGCGGACTTGACCGCGCAGCGTTTATCGGCGCGATGAACGCCGAGGGTATACCGCTCTGCGCGGGTTACAGTCCGCTCTACCATTTCCCCTGTGTGCGCAGCGCATATACGGAACGCATTATAGGCGGTAAAATTGACGACTCTCCGCTGCCGGAAAGCGAGCTGGCGGGCGATCTTGAGGGTACGTGGCTGTTTCAGTCGCTGCTGTTGGGTACGCGTCGCGAGATGGACGACATCGCCGACGCGGCGGAAAAAATCTGGGAGCACGCCGACGAGGCGCGGGGGTAAACCGGAATGAATAATAAATTTATTGATTATGAACTTGAAGTGCTCGAAAGCGGCGTCTGGGGCACGATCGGACCTTATTCAATCACGGGCGCGCACGTGCTGGCGGAGCTTGTCGGCGCGCGGTACGGGCTGCTCTGCCACAGCGCGTCCGCCGCGTATGAATCGGTGCTGCGCGCGTGCGGAGCCGCGCACGGCAGCTATATTATAACGCCTTCCTACGGCGACCCTAACAATACGCTGACCGCGGCGTGTACGGGCGCGGCGCCGCTGTTCTGCGACGTCGACGCCGGGACGGGGCTAATCGCCCCCTCGAGTTTGGAAAAAACGTTGGAACGTCCGAATGCGTCGCGCGCCGTAGCGGTCGTCGCCGACTACATACCGGGGAAAGCGGGTTTCGAGCTTGAGAAAATCACGGCGCTGTGCAAAAAACATTCGCTGCCGTTTATTCTCAACGCGGGCGGCTGTCTGACCGCCCGGCATAACGGCAAGCCGCTTATCGATTTTGCCGACGCGGTGATTTGGTCGATTGGCAGCGGTTCGGAGGTATACACCGGTAACGGCGGCTTTATTGCGTTCGACCGCAGCGATCTTTATGCCGACACCTTCGCATATCACAACTGCGGACGCAGCCCCGGCGACGGCTGTACGCTGACCTTCGACGATATACTGGGCGGCGACATGCGCGTGACCGAATGGACCGCGAGACTGATCGAGCCGCTGCTCGAAACCGGCAGATTCGCGGCGGTAAATCCGCGTAAATTCACGGCAATGCACCGCGAACCGGCGCTGCACAGCGAATATTTTAAAAAGCAGACCGGCTCGGACGGGATTTATTCGGACACAGAACTGCAAAACTCAATCCTGCTGTCAAATTAAATAAAATAAAGGAGTGAATATCATGAGAAAAGCCGTCAGTTTTGCATTGGCGCTGATCCTCGTCTTTGGACTTGCCTGCGCGTGCGCAACACAAACAGCCGATTCCGGCGAAACCGCTGCATCCGCGACCGAAACCTCCGATACAGGACCCGTGACCGATGCCTACGGACGCGAGATCGTGCCGTCGTCGATCCCTGACGGGCTTAATCTGGACGGCAAAACCGTTACTTTTTTCATCCGCGAAGCCGCGAGTATTTTCGGCACAACTTTTGAATTCATCTCCGAAGGAGAAAACGGCGACCCCGTCAACGATGCGGTTTATAAACGCCGGCAGCAGACCGAAGAAGATCTGAACGTTAAAATCGACACTCAGATCTGCTCCGGCGCAGATTACGATGTATATGTGATGTCGGTGCGCAAAAATCACCTTGCCGGCGATCAGCCATATGACATTCTGGCTTCATATGCTTATTTCAGCACCGCGATGGCGGGTAGAAGCTGCTCTATAACCTGCAAAAGCTGCCGCATGTCGATCTTTCCAAGCCGTGGTGGAATAAAGATTTCGTCGAGGAGCTGACGCTGCTCGGACAGCTTTATTTCATCTCCGGCGACCTGAACTTAACCGCCACGCAATGTACCAACGCGATGTTCTTCAATAAACAGATGCTGGCTGACTACTTTGGAGACTTAAACCTTTACAGTGTGGTCAAATCCGGCGGCTGGACCATCGACTATTTCGGCGACCTTATCAAAGGTGTTTATGCCGACCTCAACGGCAACTCTCAGCGCGATAAGGAGGACGGTTACGGTGTCGGACTTCATGGCGTATCTATCCCAGTCGACGCCTACCTCGACGCTTTTGACCTGCCGATCACGACCAAAAACGCCGACGGTTTACCCGAGTTATCGTATAATACCGACCGCATGGTTTCGGCTTACGGCAAGATGCTGGCGCTTATGCACACAAACGGCGGTGTCGATTTCGAACAGGGCATCACGCTTGAAATCTACTATATGATGCAGGATAAGTTCAAAGCTGACGAAAATATGTTTCTCATCGATATCTTTGAGGTAACCGACAAGCTGCGCCACATGAAATCCGACTATGGTGTATTGCCGCTGTTTAAATACGACGAGGCGCAGCAGGGTTATTACACCAACGCCGCCGATATTTATTCGCTGCTTTCGGTCACGGTCGACACAGCCGACGCGGAAGCGACGGGCGCGGTGTTCGAATATATGGCGCAGAAGTCGTATGAGCTGACCAAACCCGCGTATTTCGAGATAGCGCTCAAGCAGAAATATTCGCGAACCAACACTGACGCAAATATGTACGACCTGATCCTCGCCGGACTGCGATTCAACTTCGGATTCGTTTATTCGGTGAGCATCGGGAACGTCAGTCAACTCTGGCGCAACTTACTCGACGCGAACTCGGATAAAATCGCTTCGTCCTACGCTTCGATAGAAAAGCTGAGCAAAAAATCACTTGAAAAATTGATCAAAAAATATCAGGAGATGGCGGAGCAATAAAATTTTCCGGCGGCGTTTTACGGAAGATTGTTTAGCCGCACAGATTTAAATAGCGAAAATATTGTATACAAATAAACCCCATCCGGTTCTCGCGGATGGGGTTTAAAATATT
>DHAH01000113.1:5435-28263 GCA_002397345.1 Clostridiales bacterium UBA4959 | reverse complement strand
AAAATATCGGGAACAAGCCTATCGAAGGCGGATCATCGCCGCAAAAGCGGCGCGTCAGGGTTATTTATTCACTTATGTTCCGATATATGACGTTGAAAATCCCGTATCATTAATCACCACCGACTTAAGCGGTCTGAAATCTTCACCCATCCATTCGAGGTGATAATCAACGCGGCGACTCTCTACTGTGCGTGAGGAATCAGCCCAGTATTGCACTGTCACAACGGTGTGACAGTCGCGCTCTTCCTCGGAGAGGATGGTTGTTGACGGAAAGGACGACCCGCGACCGATTATTTGGTAGTTGCCGTTTTTATCTTTTGAAGCTTTTTCTTCTTCTATGACAAAATCGCTTGTGTTAAAATACTTTTTTGCATATGCCTTTATTTCATCCGCGGAAAAGCCATCTGTGTTGTAGTTACCGTCGTTATGGCGCAAGTAAATCTGGTTGAGCTGTAACAAGATGTATTCGATATCGAAGGGCGTTTTTTCGTCAAACCACTGATATGTAAGCATTCCTTTTTCGTCAATCAATGCTCCGCGCAGCGTGTAAATATAATCGCAGGCAGGGGTCGCCGGGATATTTTTTACTCTATTTATATATTCCGCTCTCGCTTCCTCAATATCGAGCATAGTAATACACAGTCCGTTTTCAATGAAAACATTATGCCGCCCGGGCGCGAGAACTTTATTGTTACTTGAAATTACATCAAATTCGAAGGATATGTAGCCGTTATAACTGAAACTGTTTTTCTTTCCTGTTTCAAGCGGGTGATCGTGTGTAAGAGTTATTTTATAGTCGCCTATTTTCATCCCTTTATAACTTTCATACACGCCGTATTGTGCTCCTGCGGAAACTTCAAGTCGATGCGTATTGCCCTCAAGGAAAGCTTTGATAAATTGATAACGATAATCATCTTTGATAAGCCCGAAATGCCACTCCCAGTCGTTTAGATCTGTAATGGTACCCTCAATGCTCACCGGCTGGAAATTAAACCGTGAGCTTCGGCAGTGACCCCAATCGTTCAGATTGTTATATCCGAAAAAAATGTAGTCGCCGACGACATAAGGTACGAGTTCATATTCGCGGAAGGTTGTAAATCTAAATTTCCATGTTTCTATAAAATTTTCGTCGCGGTAGTTCACTCGCGCATACACCTTATCTTCGCCGTCGCGCCGCCACATGCCCTCGCTGCCTTCACCGTGCGAATAAATGCCTGTATAATACGCCCCGCCGTTCCTGACGGCTCTCGCCGGAAGGCGTACCGTATTTGTTTGGACGTTTTTTCCGTAATTATCAACATCACCGTAATAAATATAATAAACATTGGGCGTATTGCTGTAAAAATGCTTTAATAAATAATAAATATCGTAAAGCGAGATAAGATAATCGCCGTCATCCTCCGGAAGAATTTTTATACCTGCGGCAGTGATAAAATCGTATGTAAAATGCGCGGCGGCGAGTAAAAATCTGTCGGATACGCTTTGACCTGTGAGCGTGTAGCAATTCGTGCCCGGATAGGCAGTTCCGAGAGGGGCGGCACTGTCCATCAGTAAAAACACCCACGGCTGCGGGTGCGCCTTTATGGCGGTTTCGAGCTCTGTGATTGATCCGGGCAGATTATTTGGCTGCTCTTTAAATGTATATTTAGATGTATGTTTTTCTGCCAATTCATTAATGTCAGCCGTATACTTAACATGTTTATTAAATTGCTGTGTCAAAGGCTGCGCTGTAGTCTCCGCTTCGCCCGCAACGGTATCCGAGAAGATCGCTTGTGCCGTGACAGTATCGGATGATGCGGGCGGTTCCTCTACGCGCAATTTACATGATGAGGTTAAAATCGCCGCCATTGCGAGCGTGATTAAAAGAGAGATCTGTTTAAATCTGCACATATTTCTATCTTCTCCTCCACAAAATATCGTATTGTAAAGTTAAATGAAAGCTGAGAACTTCTCAATCAGATTGGCGTTATGCCTTATATATACATAACTGTTAATCAGTGTAACACCGCGCTGCTATGTTGTCAAGTGTCGCGGCTGATCAAAAGCCACATACGCAGTATAAATAAAAATAACAAAATAAACCTCATCCGTGAGAGTCGGATGGGGTTTAAAATATCGGGAACAAGCCTATCAAAGGCGGATCATCACAGCAAAAGCGGTATCGCGCGAAAAACGTTATTCGTTCTCCGGTGCGGTATTGGCGTTGCCGGCGATGTCGCCGTCGCACTCGTCGTCTTCGCAATCGCAGCAGTCACAGTCGCAGTCGTCGTCGTCGCAATAGCACTCGGCGGCTTCATAACGTCTGAAGTTGTCGCGGAAGAATCTTTCGTAGATATATTTTACTATCGCGTACAGAGCGGCGGCGATGCCGATCGCAAGCAGGATATTGAGCAGCGTGTAGAGCCATTTGTATTCAGGTTCTTTTTTAAACATTTTATTAAAACACATTAAATTATTCCTCCGAAATTTTTTAAAACGATATTTATCATACTTATTATACCACGCTCGCTCGGAACATAATATTAACGTCGCATAAACGGCGCGTAAAATTTTATTAAATTGATACCAGGTTAGGAACAATTTGTATAAATATGGGGCTAAAAACCGCAAAATATGTATTATGTTCATATAAAATGATAAATAAATAGCTATTGTCATTATTGCAATTCTTTTTTACGTATGTTATAATGAAACGAATATCCGGCATTCCCGGGTTTTATCTTCTTTTTCGGAGGCGCGCCAATCATTGAGAACACTTTTGGATATGAGTTTTGCGGAACTCGGCGAATATCTTGCCGGGCTTGGACAGCAGCGTTACCGCGCGGGACAAATCATGCGCTGGCTGCTGCGCGGCATAGATTTCGAGGGCATGACAGATCTGCCCGCAGCCTTCCGCGAGACACTGGCGCGCGAGGCTTTGACCGGACTGCCGCGTGTAGCGGACAAGCTGACCTCATCACGCGACGGCACGATAAAATTACTGCTTGAGCTTGGCGACGGCGAGCTTGTCGAAAGCGTCGTTATGGATTATGAACATGGCAAATCGGTATGCGTGTCCAGTCAGGCGGGCTGCCGTATGGGCTGCAAATTCTGCGCGTCGACACTGAACGGAATGAAACGCCCCCTGACCGCCGGCGAGATGCTGGGTCAGGTCATCGTCGCGCAGCGGGAGAGCGGCGCGCGCGTAGGCGGCGTGGTGGTGATGGGTATCGGCGAGCCGTTTGACAACTACGACAACCTCGTCCGTTTCCTGCGGCTTATAACCGCGCCGGAGGGACTGAACATCGGCAGCCGACACATCTCGGTTTCGACCTGCGGCATGGTGGATGGTATACGCAAGCTCGCGCGCGAAGAATTGCCCGTCACACTGTCGGTATCACTGCACTCGGCGATAAATTCTGTACGAAGCAAAATAATGCCGATCAATAATAAATGGCAGGTAGAAGAACTGCTCTCAGCTTGCCGTGAATATTTCGAGGTCACGGGACGGCGGATTTCATTTGAATATATATTAATCGCGGGTGTAAATGACGGCGTCTCCGACGCGGCGGCGCTCGCCGGAATGCTGGGCGAATTCATGCGCGGCGTTCCCGCACACGTCAATTTAATCCCGTATAATCCGGTCAAGGAGCGTGAATTTGCGACCCCCGACCGCGATACGGTGACGAAATTCAAGGCGGTGCTCGAACGCAAGGGCGTGAATGTGACGGTGAGACGCAGGTTGGGGCCGGATATAAACGCATCGTGCGGACAACTACGGGCAGGTAAAATGTAGGGCGGGACACTATAACCGTGTCGCGACCGGTATTAACAGTAGGGGCGATCGTTGATCGTCCGATACACAGTTTTACAGACGGGTGATGACAATGTTCTTTTTCGGCACAACCGACATCGGGCTGCGGCGTTCTTCAAATCAGGACAGTTTTATTGCCGCGGGTTTATATCGAAACGCCGTTCTGTGCGTCGTCTGCGACGGGATGGGAGGCGCTGTCGGCGGTAATATCGCCAGCCGCATGGCTGTGGATGTATTTAAAGAAACACTGACCACAGCGCTTTATAAAATCGCGCCCACCGATACGCCGGAGAACATCATGCTGAACCCGTCGGGTGCGGATTACGGCGCGATGCTGCGCGAAGCGGCGGCACAGGCGAACGCGGCGGTCTTTTCACGCGCCGGCGCTGAAGCCGATCTGCGCGGCATGGGAACGACGCTTGTCGCCGCGTTGGTGATAAGCAACAAGCTTTACGCGATAAATATCGGCGACAGCCGGCTTTATATAGCCGCGGACGGTAAACTGACGCAGCTCACGCGAGACCACTCGTATGTACAATATCTGGTTGACATTGGCAAAATCACGCCCGAAGAAGCGCTGAAGAATCCCGTTCGCAACATAATAACCCGCTCGGTGGGTAACGAGCAGGAGGTAGAGGGCGATATTTATGCCGCCGACCTGTCGCTGTACGGGCAGGGATATCTGCTGCTCTGCTCTGACGGGCTGACCAATTACATGACCCCCGAACGCATAGCAGAGGTGCTGTTCGACGAAACCGGTTATGATCATAAAGATCCGGAAGAAATGCTGCGGAAAAAGACAGAGCGGCTTGTTGACGGTGCCAACGCGGGCGGCGGAGGAGACAATATCACCGCGCTGCTGCTGCGGTTTTGATTTTAAAAAATAATGGATAACAATATAGAAAAATATATCGGACAAGTGCTTGATAAGCGCTATAAGCTGGGCAAGGTCATTGGCATCGGCGGAATGGCGATTGTGTTTGAAGCGCAGGATTTGGTGCTTAAACGCGCGGTTGCCGTCAAGATGATCAAAGACGAAATCGCGAGAGACACGCCGACGGTAAAGCGCTTCATAAACGAATCGAAAGCCGTTGCCATGCTGTCGCACCCCAATATAGTCAGTATTTACGACGTATCCGTCAAGGACGATTTGAAATATATCGTCATGGAATACGTGGCGGGCATAACCCTGAAGAACTACATGGAGAAAAAGGGCGCGCTCAGCTTAAAAGAGACGATCAGCTACACGGAACAGATACTGCGCGCGCTGGAGCACGCGCACTCGAAAGGCATAATACACCGCGACATCAAGCCGCAGAATATAATGCTGCTTAAAAACGGGCGCATTAAAGTCACGGATTTCGGTATCGCTAAGCTGCCCAACGCCGAAACGGTCACAATGACCGACAAGGCTATCGGTACGGTGTATTACATCAGCCCCGAGCAGGCGAGCGGTAAACCCATCGATCAGCGCAGCGATTTATATTCGCTGGGCGTGATGCTGTACGAAATGTCGTCGGGCTCGTTGCCCTTCAACGCCGAAAATCCGGTATCGGTGGCGTTGATGCAGGTAAACGACAAGCCGCGTCGTCCGCGCGAGCTGAACAGCGAAATTCCCGTCGGCATGGAGCAGATTATACTCGGCGCGATGGAAAAAAACCCCGAGAACCGCTTTCAAAGCGCTGCTCAGATGCTCCGACACATCGAACAGCTTAAAGCCAATCCGCAATTTGTGTTTAAAACGCGCCGTGATGAAGGGATAATAACACAAAACGGCTCCGCGGTCGTTCCTAATGGCGAAAACAGTTCGGCGCAAATGTCAGGGACATCCGCCAATGCAGCCGCTGTAAAACCGGGCAAACCGGGTAAACATGGCCGACAAAAACCGGGTAAAAAGCGCAGCGACAGCCGCTCGATGCTGCCGATCATCGCCGGCGTCACCGCGGCGTTTCTAATCGTGCTGGGTATCAGCGGCGTATATATACTCGATATGTTCCTTAAAAGCGAGAAGCAGTCGAGCCCGTATATAGAGACTGTTCCCAAGCTTGAGGGAGAGCTGATCGACAGCGAAGCCGTAAAATCGCTCGACAATAAAATATTTAAGATCGAAACCGAGGGCGTTTACAGCGAGGATAAAGAACCGGGCATGATAATATCGCAAGACCCCGCCGCCGGTGAAAAGCGCAAGGTCAAAGAGGGCGAACAGTTTTGCGTCATCAAGCTCACTGTCAGTCGGGGCGTGGAAGTCGTGAAGCTGCCCGACTACACAGGTCAGGAGAACCGTGCTGTCGATCTCGCGCTGCGCGAGCTGGGACTGATCCCCGTTGCGAAATATGAGTTCAATTCCAGTATCGAGCTGGGATTTGTGATAAAAACAGACCCCATACCGCGTACAGAGCTTAAAATCGGCGATACGGTCACGTATTATATCAGCCGCGGCGCGGAGGAAAAGGGCAAGGTGACTGTCCCGAACTTTGTGGGTATGACAGAGGGTTCGGCATATCAAACGCTTATCGGCGCGGACAAATCGAATCCGCTGCTCACACTGGGAAAGGTTTCATATGAGCAGTCCGCGACGGTGAAAAAGGGACTGATAATTTCGCAGAGCCTGCCGCCTGAGGGCGATCAGGTGCCGCGCGGTTCGAAGATAAATTTTGTAGTCAGCAGCGGTGCGCCCGAAACGAAACCGCCGGAAACAACCGCTGCTCATAATAGCGAACCCAAAAAAGAAGATAACAAGAAAAAAGAAGAGAAAGAAACCAAAAAGGACGATAAGAAAGAAGACAATAAATCCAACAAGGGTTGGCCTTGGTGGTGAGGTAACAGAAAAAATAGGGGACGGCTTCCATGCCGTCCCGTTTATTATATGTACCGCAGGCGGAATCCCGCCCAAACAACGTTCGATGGTTCAATGGGGGTTACGGCGCGCCCTACAACGGTTGGCGGTACATCCCGATCCCGGGCGGTTTGATATGGCGGGGTGTCTGCCGGCGCGATAACGCC
Source organism: Clostridiales bacterium UBA4959 (assembly GCA_002397345.1). Taxonomy (GTDB): domain Bacteria; phylum Bacillota; class Clostridia; order Oscillospirales; family CAG-272; genus DTU078. The sequence goes on along the minus strand of DHAH01000113.1, from coordinate 21,467 downwards.
TGTCAATGGCACCCTGCGGCGCGTTCGAACTGACCACCCCGGCGTTGCGACGCCACCCCTCCGCAGAGGGGATGAGGGGTTGGAACGCGGCGCGCGATTTGCGGTGCGCCGGGCGGGTGCAATGGATTGCGGACGGTGCGCTGGGCGCACCCACCCATGCAATGTTTTATGGTTCTATGGTGTTTACGGCGCGCCGAGGGCGTCGCGCCCTACAACGGTTATGCGATTATTTGGCTGGATGCACAGTATTTAATAATTATTCCCATGTCTGCGGGGTGTGGGGGGAGCGGGGTCAAGCTTGTTGACCCTATCCCCCCACGCGTACCCCGTACCATATACTCTATTTTATAACCTTTGACAAAAATTCCACGGTGCGCGGATGTTTTGGCGCGGCGAAGAATTCGCGCGGGGTGTTTTGTTCCACAATGCGCCCCTCGTCCATAAAGAGTACGCGTGTGCCAACCTCGCGTGCGAAGCCCATTTCGTGCGTCACCACGATCATCGTCATGCCATTGCGCGAACTGGTGTCAAACGCAAGCTCGCGCATGACGTCGAGCACCTCGCCCACCATCTCCGGGTCGAGCGCCGAGGTCGGCTCGTCGAAGAGCATCACCTCCGGATTCATCGCCAGCGAGCGCACAATCGCTATGCGCTGCTTCTGACCGCCAGAAAGCTGTGCGGGATAGGCGTCCGCTTTATCGGTCAGCCCGACGCGGGCAAGCAGGCGGAGCGCGTTTTCATCAGCTTCATCCTGCGACATTAGTTTTAGTTTAATCGGCGCTAATGTGATGTTCTGCCTGATCGTCAGGTGCGGGAACAGATTGAAATGCTGGAACACCATACCCATTTTACGCCGCACAAGGTTGATATCACAGTCGCGCGCGGTGATGCATTCATTATTATACCAAATTTCACCCGAGGTCGGCATCTCGAGCAGGTTCAGACAGCGCAGGAACGTGCTTTTGCCGCTGCCGGAGGGTCCGATCACCACAACTTTTTCGCCGCGTTCGATCGTTTCGCTTATATCGCGCAGCACGTGGTTGTCGCCGAAGTGCTTATTCAGATTTTTAACGGTTATCACTGCGGCGCAGCCTCCTTTCAAGCCGGTTTACACCTGCTGTCATAAACATTACAAGCCCGAGATAGATCAGCGCAACCGCGATGAGCGGCATGAATGCCGAATATGTGCGGCTTTGGATCAAGTCGCCGGCTTTAGCAAGGTCCATAGTGGCGATATAGCCCGAAACAGAAGTTTCTTTAAGCAGCGTGATGAATTCGTTTGCCAGTGCGGGCAGCACGTTTTTAAACGCCTGTGGAAGAATTATATACTGCATGGTTTTGGCGTTGTTCAGACCCAGACTGCGTCCCGCCTCGAACTGCCCCTTGTCGATAGACATTATACCCGCGCGCACGATCTCGGCGACATACGCGCCAGAGTTAATGCCGAAAGCAATTACCGCGACAATCGTTTTATCAATCGATACAGAAGCGAAAACGACATAATATATGATAAGCAACTGGATAACAACCGGTGTGCCGCGTATAACCGTTATATATATACGGCAGAGCGTGTCAAGAAACCGCAGCTTGCCTGTTTGAATGCGCGCGGTGCGTATAATGGCGACCAAAAATCCGAGGATGATGCCGATTATAGCCGCCAAAAAAGTGATTTTCAGCGTTGTTAATAATCCGCTTACCAGCCAGCGCCAGCGGTTGTCGGTGATGAAGTTGTTTATGAAATCCGTGCGGAAAGCCGTCCAGATACCAGACAGCCAAAGAACGATATTGTTGAAAAATTCACTCATATTACATAAAATAAAGGCAGGGTGTGCAAGAAAAGGAACCCCCGCCTTTTTTGAAATCCAAACTTATTTATTTAGCGCGGACGATTATAACCTGCGTCGAGGTGGTATAGGAATCGGTAAAATCGACGCTGATCAGCCTGTCGTCGGTTATCGTCATGCCCGCTGCGCCGAAATCGGCTTTACCCGACTGCACGGCGGCGATAATGGACGAGAATTCCATGTCCTCTATTTTAAGGCTCATACCCAGCTTGTCTGCGATGGCCTGTGCTAAATCGGCGTCGATGCCGACAATCTTTTCGCCCTCAATGAACTCGTAGGGTGCGAACTGCGCGTTTGTAGCCATTGTCAGCGTGCCGTTGGCACGGTCGATCCCTTCCGGAGAGGGGTAAGGCGTCTTGCCCTTTGTGTCGTCGCCTATGTAGTTGTCGATAATCTTTTTCACAGTGCCGTCCGCTTTCAGCTCGGAGAGCGCGGTGTTGATTTTATCTTTGAGGGGGTTGTTCTTCGCGACACAGATGGCGTAATCCTCCAGCGCGAAGGGATCGTCAAGGATTTTAAGGTCGCTGTTTTGGGAAACGTATTCCTTTGCCGGCTCGCTGTCGATTATAACACAGTCGATTTTGCCCTGCTTAAGCGCCAAAACGGCTTCCGAGCCCTTTTTATAGCGCTCGACGACGGATTTAGGTTGAGCCTCATCCTCGGGCTTTTCATAATCCGAAGCGTAGGTGTCCCCGGTGGTGCCAAGCTGGACTCCGATCTTTTTGCCCGGCAGATCGTCGACGGAAAAGACTGTATTCGCGGGAGCAGACGCGCAGCCGGAGATTACCGCGGCGAAAATCACGGCTGTAAGCGCCGCAGACGCGGCTTTAAAGAATTTATGCATTGATATATTCCTCCATAGTTTATTTATCGTTTATATTATATTGCATAATTATAATAAAGTCAATATCGAAGTGCATATTTATAAACGGCAATGTATAAACAGCGGCGATAGCGTTATATGGTGTTAACATATTTATATATTTACGATTGACAGTGTGAGGTCAATGATATATCATATTCGGTAATATGATAAATATCGGAGGTTTTATAATCAATGATTTTCCAATATCTCACCGACTGGCAGCTTGCGGGATTTTGGCCCTATACGGCGATATGGGGCCGTTCAGTCGAAACAGGCGCCATACACGGCGGTATTACGCCGAGCATACCGGCGAAGGTGCCCGGCTCGATACATATGGACCTGCTGCGCGCGGGGCTGATTGAGGACCCGTATTACGAGCTGAACTCGCTTAAATGCGAGTGGGTTCCGCAGCGCTGGTGGATGTACCGCACAACATGCGTCATCCCGGAAGAACTGTGCGGACGCCGTATAAGGCTCGTGCTGCGGGGTATAGATTATAAGGCGCACATATTCTTCAACCAAATGCCGAAAGTCGAGCATGAGGGCATGTATACGCACACCACACTCGACGTTACCGATTATGTAAATTTCGGCGGCGACAACACCGTGCAGGTCGTAATCGAGAGCGCGCCCGACGAGATGGGTCAGATAGGTTACACCAGCCAAACCTTCACGCAAAAGGCGCGGTTCAACTATAAATGGGACTTCAGCACGCGCCTGATAAACCTCGGGCTGTATGACAGCGTGTATTTCGAGGCGGTCGGCGGAGCGACGATAGAATCGTCGCACATCCGCTGGCTGGACGGTAAAGTCACATACGCCGCGGAAGTAGCCGGAGAAGGGAAATTGCGAGCGAAGCTGTCATATTGCGGTAAAACCGTCGCGGAATCAGAGGGCTGTGCGTCATGTACGCTCGAGATGCCGGCGGCAAACCCCAAGCTGTGGAATCCCAACGGATACGGCGGGCAGCCGCTGTACGAGCTGTCGGTTGAGCTGTACGATAAATCGGGAACCCTTTCCGACACAAAAACCTTTAAAGTCGGTCTTCGCACGCTTTCATATGAACGCTGCGAGGGGGCGAACGGCGAATCGCTGCCCTATGTGGTGCGTGTCAACGGCAAACGCATCTATTTGAAGGGCGTGAACATCACGCCGCTCGACCATATGTACGGCACTGTGACGCGCGAGCGTTATGACAAGATGCTGACACTGGCTAAAAACGCGGGGGTAAACCTGATCCGCGTGTGGGGCGGCGGTATCATCGAAAGCGAAGATTTCTATGAGCTCTGCGACTGTTATGGTATAATGGTTTGGCAGGAGTTCATCCAGTCGTCCTCGGGTATCGACAACACGCCGTCCGAGCGTCCGGAGTTTTTGCGGCTTTGCGCAGCGACCGCGGAGACAGCCGTGCGCGAGAAACGCAATCATGTGTCGCTCACCTTCTGGAGCGGCGGCAACGAGCTGTTTGATCCCAGCGATAAATGGATACCCGCGACTTACGCGAACAAAAATATCGCAATGCTCAAGGAGATCGCGAACCGGCTCGATCCCGACCGGCTCATGCTGCCCACCTCGGCGTCCGGACCGCTGGGCAATATAGACGCAAGCCGGCCGGAGGACAACCACGACGTGCACGGCCCGTGGAAATATGCCGGAGTAGAGGGTCAGTACACGCTGTACAACACCTCTCCCAGCCAGCTCCACAGTGAATTCGGCAACGACGGCATGACAAACTACGAGTCGCTGCTCACAATCCTCGCGCCCGCCAACCGCAAGGTCACGACCGTCGCCGAAAACTTCACATGGCGGCATCACGGCGAGTGGTGGGATACCTACGGCTACCGTGAGCTGCCTATCTTCGGTGAAATTGATGATTTAGAGCTGTTCGTCGCGCTCAGTCAGTACATGCAGGCGGAGGGCATCCGTTACGCGCTGGAGGCGAACCGTCGCCGCGCGTGGCACAACTGCGGCTCAATAATATGGCAGTTCAACGAACCGTGGCCGAACGTATCCTGCACCTCGGTTATCGACTATTATATGCGTCCGAAATTCGCGTATTGGTTCTACCGCGACGCTTTCAAGCCGTTCCACATTTCGCTGCGTTACGACAAGCTAGCCTGGCGCGAGGGCGAAGTGTTCAAGGGCACGCCGTTTGTGCATGACGATACCCGCGACGACGCGCGCGGCGAAAATTGCGAAATAACGGTTAATATTCTCGACTCCGCAAAAAATAAAATCGCGTCGTTCGGCGGCGGTTTCGAGTGGAAAATCGCAGGCGCGGGACGCGTATTCTACGCGGAATGTATTACCTCCGACGGCGCGCGCAGCGATACGAACACATACATGTTCTTCGTGGTAAGCGACGAGCAGCCACACGCAGATAAACAGGCGGTCGTGGAATTTATAAAAAATTATAAAGGGTAATCGCGTAGGGGCGGTGCCTGCCGCCCGCGCGAACCACCCAGACAGAGGGCGGCAAAACGCCGCCCCTACACCGAAATCCCCACAAATTTTACACAGAGGAATCCCTATGAAACCGCACGACATATTTCATCGTTTCCCCAAACAATTCCCGCTGCCTATGGCGCTTGACGGCGCCACGGGCACTGCGCTCATGCGCGGCGGTATGCCAAACGGCGCCTGCCCCGAGGATTGGGTGCTTAAAAATCCCGGAGTCATACAGTGCATCCAGCGCGAATATTACAGCGCCGGATCGGACGCGGTGCTTGCCCCTACCTTCGGGGGCAACCGTCCGTCGCTGGCGCGTCACGGGCTGCACGACTGTGAGACGCGCAACGCGGCGCTCGCAGTACTTACGCGCGAGGTTTGCGGCTGCGGATTCATCGGCGGCGATATGTCGCCCACGGGTTTGTTCCTGCGCCCATACGGCGACGCGTCGCTCTCCGATCTCGCCGCCGTCTATGCCGAGCAGGCGAAGGCGCTCGAACCTTATGTCGATTTTTTCATGTCCGAGACAAATATCAGCCTTGCCGAGGCGAGAGCGGCGGTCATGGGCATCCGCAGTGTGTCGGATAAACCGGTGTTCGTCACGCTCACCGTGGATAAAAACGGGCGCACCATGTCGGGCGACGATATGAAGTGTGCGCTCTTGACGCTTGCGGATATCGGCGTCAGTGCCTTCGGCGCAAACTGTTCGGTCGGGCCGGGCGATATGCTGCGTACGCTCGTTCCGCTTGCGCCTTACGCGGCAGGTCTTGGTATACCGCTCATCGCGAAACCCAACGCCGGAATGCCACACGACACGCCGGAGGGACGTGTGTTCGACCTCGACGCAGATGGATTTGGCATTTTTGTACCCAAGTTCCTGCGCGCGGGAATATATATCCTCGGCGGTTGCTGCGGCTCTGACGCGGAGTATATAAAACGTATCCGCGCCGCGATTGACGGCTTCACGCCGCCTGAATCGCTCGAGATGTTCGACAGCTCGCATATAATTTGCAACGCGAAACGCAGCGCGGTGGTTGACATGCAAAATCTGCCCGAACCTGTTGCCGCGGACGAGGATTTATTCGAATTCGACGACGATTTCGCGCTTGTGAGGGTAGAGAACGCCGCCGACGCGGAGTTTTTATGTGAGAACGCCGCGCTGCTGCCATTTCCGCTTGCGCTGACAGGCGATAGCGCAGCCTGCAGCACGGTCAAACGCGAATACTGCGGGAAACTGCTCGTAATATAATGGCGGGAAATAAAAAATCGCTCGCTAAATCCGCGTCGGCAGAGTTTATCGAACGCAAGTCGCGCTTCATCGGACACGCCGCGCCTGTTTCCGACGAGGAGGCGGCGCAGGCGTTCATACGCGCCAAAAAGGCTGAATTTTCCGATGCGACGCACAACGTGTGGGCATATACATTGCGCGGCGGAGCGGTTGCGCGCTGCTTTGACGACGGCGAGCCGCAGGGTACCGCCGGTTTGCCCGTGCTCGATATTTTACGCAAATCGGGTTTGGACGACAGCGCAGTGGTGGTTACGCGTTATTTCGGCGGGATATTGCTCGGCGCGGGCGGACTGGTGCGTGCCTATCAGGCGGCGGCGGCAGCGGCTGTCGATGCCGCCGGGATAGCCGTATGGACGCCTTTCGCGCTGTTTAGCCTGACGGCGAATTATTCGGACTATCAGAAGCTGGTGTATGAGCTGCCCCGCATGGGTGCGCTAATCGAATCGGAGGATTTCGGCGCGGAGGTGGCGCTTACGCTCGCCGCCGAAGCGTCAGCGCTCGACGCTGTCCGCGAACGCGTTCTGGCGCTGACCAACGGCAAATCGGTGATTGACATTATAGGCGAAGAACTGCGCCCGAGAACGGGGTGACGGGGTGACGGGGATACGGGGAGACGCTGGGGGGACATAAGATGTCCCCCCAGACCCTCCGCAGATATAGGAATAATAATTTTTATCGGTGCGTCCTGTTTTTCCTGATTAAAATACATCGCTTTGCGCTGTCCGTTCGGAGTTATAACAAGACCGGGCGGCTCGTGTTTTTCTGTTGCAAACAACCGCCGGATATGATAAAATATTCTTATAATATATATGGCGGTAAAATAATGAACGAATCTGAATTGCCCCTTAAAATAATAGAAATCGGCAGAAAAATGTATGAGCGCGGCTTCGTCGCGGCAAACGACGGAAACATCAGCGTGCGCGACGGCGACGGCAGTATATGGATTACTCCGACCGGCGTGTCAAAAGGTGACATGAGCCTTGATATGCTGCTGCGTCTGAACCCGGAGGGTGAGATTATCGCGGGAGACAGACATAAATCCTCCGAAACTGATATGCATCTGCGCATATACAAAGAAAATCCCGCGATAAATGCGGTGGTACACGCGCATCCGCCGTATTCAACCGCGTTTGCCGTCGCGGAGCAGCCGCTCGATCTGCCCATCTACCCCGAAGCGGCGGTATTGTTGGGCGAGGTGCCCTGCGCGCCTTATGCGCAGCCCGGTACGCAAGCTGTTGGTGAATCGATTGTACCGTACCTCCGTGACCACAAGGCAATATTGCTCGCGCACCACGGTTTGGTCGCGTGGGGTGAGAACCTTACCGAAGCGTGGCATCGTATGGAGTCAGCCGAAGGCTACGCGCGTATAATAATGCTGACCAAATATGTTATGGGCGTCGTGAAGCCGCTGACAAAAGAGCAGCTCGACGCGCTGAAATAACAGGGGAACGAGGGAACGGGGGAACGGAGATACGCGCGGGGGCGTTAGCGTGTGCGCACGCCGACCACCCCCAGACCCCCGCAACCATGGGTTAATACTTTTTAAAGGTGCATCCAACCATCTTAAACATTAAATTAAGTACGAACATGTTGACGAAACATTGTTTACCTATGATAAATAATATTACGACTCGGTTATTCCGCTGTTTTGTGAAAATGGTTGTAAACACGTTCCGCGTCGGCGGTTGAAAGCAGCTTCACTTCCGATAACTGTTCGACTGTCGCCGACTTTACGTTCGCAAGTGTGCCGAACTTCGAGAGCAGCGCTTTTGCCTTGACCGGACCTATGCCGGAAATGTCCTCCAGTGACGAGCGCCGCATCGAGCGCGACTTCGCTTCTTTCATGCGTCCGATTGTGAAACGGTGGACTTCCTCCTGCAATTTATAGATGAACGTGAAAACCGCCTGCTCGCGCGCGATTGAAATTTCTTCTTCGTCAGAGGTGAGCGCGCGCGTCTTGTGAAAATCGTCCTTGACCATGCCGAACACCGGGATGTTTATGTCCAACTCGGCAAGAAGTTTTCGTATTGTTGATACATGCCCCTTGCCGCCATCGAGCAGGATGAGGTCGGGCAGACCGTCGGAGGTGTGACCCATTCGTCGGCGCACCGCCTCCGCCATCGACGCATAGTCGTCGGGCGTGTCAGTGGAATTTATTTTATATGTGCGGTAGGCGCTTTTCTTAAACTTCACGCCGTCGGTCACGACCATGCCGGCGGTGATGTTGTCCGAACCGTAGTTGGAAATATCAAACGCTTCGATACGCTCGGGCACGACCTCCAGCCCCAGCATCGACGCCAGCTTCACCAGCGTGCGGTTGTCGCGCTCCGACTGCGCTATATACTGCTCGGCATGCAATTTGGCGTTTTCATAAACCATATCGCACAGCTTGCGCGACTCGCCGCGCTCGGGGAAACGTACTTTCACGCGATAGCCCGCGCGGTCGGAGCAGAAGTCGGAGAACGCGCTTTCGTTTTCTTCTTCCAATCTGAAGCCGAACAGTATCTCGCGCGGGATGTATTCGCGTTTTAAATAGAGATCGCATAAAAACGCCGAGATGCTGTCGCCGTCGCAGACCTGCTCGGGCGGGAAAGTGAAGCTTTCGCTGTCCACAACGCTGCCGCAGCGGACATAAAACACCGTCACACACGAGCATAGCTCGGAGGTATACAGCGCGATGATATCCTGCTCCACATCGGGCGATCCTACCACCTTCTGTTTTTGCCAGATGCGGTCGAGGGCATTAATGCGGTCGCGGTAGAGGGCGGCTGCCTCAAACATAAGGTTTTCAGCCGCGTATTGCATCTGTTCGGTCAGCGACTTTTTTACATCGCCGTATGAACCGCGCAGAAAGGCGATTATATCGGTGAACTTTTTGCGGTATTCCTCGGGGGACATCTCTCCGACACACAGCGCATCGCACTTGCCGAGCTGACGGTTCAGGCAGGGTCGCCCTTTGCCGATATCACGGGGGAACTCTTTTTTACAGGAAGGTATGCGGAACGCCTTTTGCAGTGTGTCGGTGATCGTAAAGGCGGCGCTGATACCCGAATAAGGGCCGAAATATTTGGCGTTGTCGGCAAGCCTGCGCCGCACAATGTACAGACGGGGATAGGTGTCGTTTATTGTCAGCTTGATGTATGGATAACTTTTATCGTCCTTGAGTTTTATGTTATATTTGGGTTTGTGAAGCTTGATGAGCCGGTTTTCAAGCGTCAGCGCTTCCATGTTGTTGTCGGTGAGCATATAATCGAAGTCGTAGACCGATTCCGCCATTTTGCCGGTCTTGACGTCATGCCAGCCGCGCTCGTGGAAATATTGACTGACGCGCTGGCGCAGCACTTTCGACTTACCCACATAAATAACGCGCCCGTTTTTATCGCGCATAATATAAACGCCGGACGAAAAAGGCAGTCCGGCGGCTTTTTCACGCAGATAATCGATTTGGGGAGAAAAATTCATAAGTATATAATTTATAATCTATACTTAAATCCGATTATAACCTCGGTAAAAATCCGCGCCACAAGCTTAAGCATATGGGTTTTGACGCGGATTTTTTTTATTGACTGTCGAATTTTAGTATTGTAAGTAGGGCGGGGGCTTGCACCTGCTGTTTTAAATAAAACAAAGCAGACAAAGTCCTCGGGGGTAATGTCTGCCGTTTTTATATTCATATTTATAAATTTAGTCGACAAGTCCCGTGTCTATAAGTTCGCAAAGACCGTCAAGCGCCTCGGTTTCGTCTGTTCCGTCGGCGATGAGCGTTATCGACATGCCTTTTACGATACCCAGCGATAAAACGCCGAGTAAGCTTTTTGCGTTGACACGGCGATCTTCTTTTTCAACCCAGATTGAACTTTTATATGAATTTGCTTTTTGTATGAAGAAAGTAGCGGGGCGGGCGTGCAGTCCCACGCTGTTTTGTATTATTACATTCCTCGAAATCATCGGGTAACAGCTCCATTCCGTTATATAGTTTGCAACATTCCATCCATATTTAACACATGCTTTTATTATATCAAACAGCGGTGTTAAAATCAAGGGGGTAAAATATAATTTTTAAATAAAAATTAATTTTATAATATTTATTTATCAGATTTTTCGGTTGTTACCTCAAGATCGGTGACAAGGATATTTACATTTATATTTTTCGTGCTGATCAGCATCTCCTTGCCCGCCGCGATATAGGTGTTGTTATTAAGCATAAAACCGTCGTCTGTCATCGTGCCGGAACCTGTTATCGTGCCGCGGATGTCACACCGCGTCTCGTCATAGGTCAGTTCCAGCTCGCCTTTGAGATTTTCGATGTAATACTCCGCCTTGCCGGCTTCGATATTACCCAGCTTGCCCAGTGTGACGCCGCCGTTTTTGACTTCGTCGCCGGGTATAAGCGCGTTCGCGGAAAATTCGGAAACGTCATGGATATAAAATGAAATCTCGACCGTGTCCTTTGGGGCTCCCACATTTAATTTATCAATCAGTTTATAACGCAGCATCGCGCCGAATATACACGCAAGCACAGCAGCGATAATGAAAAAATCGACGATGTTAAAACGTTTTTTGTTTTTTGCGCCCATATTTATGACAACGCTCCTTCTTTATAAAAAGCCGTAGTAAAACTTACGCAGCTCATGCTGTAACCTCTTTTATTAAAGTGCAAAAACCTGATCCGGTGTAGTTCGGTACCCGGATGTTTACATAAGTGCCGACGCTTATCTTGAACGCGTTGTCTATAAGATAATAGCCGGTGGAGGTATTGGCGTTCGCTTTAATTGTGACGGTGATATTTATCAGTCCGACATAGTCGCTGTAGACGAGGACGCCGTCCGCTTTATTCACGCCTGTGTAAACGGAGGTTTTATATCTTACGTCGGTTACCTCGCCGATCGTGTAGAGTTTTGAGGCGTCGATAACCTTATCTCCGACGTTTATCTTGCCTTTTAACTCTTCGCGTACCCTACGCAGCTCGACTTTATATTCGATGTCGGTCCCGGCAGAGGGGCGGGCAACTCCGGCGCCCCGGAAGAATAAAATATACACAAGCGCGGCGGACGCTGCGATGATGACAAGCAAAAACAGCGCATCGATGATATTAAACCGGAAGGGCTTTTTTGCTGAATTTTTTTGGTTCATATTTACGAACATCCTTTTTTATAGAAAGCAATAAATTGTGTTCTCTAACTATATCCTTTCGGTCAGTGTAAAAATTCGTCGCCCTGCGTTTGAAGCGGCGCCGAGCAGCGCGCGACGGCGGAGGTCAACGCCAGTATGAGCCAGAACATGGCGTAAAGCCGGTAGTTATACCATACATAATCGGTCATGCCCTGAATAAGGAACGCCAAGATGCCGCACAGTCCGGCGGCTATAAACAGACGCGACGCATCATTTGACTGCGTAACGCCGTCTGTTCGGGGGCGGCTGCAATAAGTCAGCGCGGATTGTGCGAAGATTATGATGATAACGAGGAAAGAAAGCAGTCCGAAGATGCCAAGCTCGATAGCAAGCTGGAGATACAGATTGTGGCTGTGGGGCGCCGCTTCGATGCCGCCCAGCGAATACTGCGGATAAACAGCGGAGAAAACACCCATGCCCGAACCAAGCCCCGAGAGTATACAGTCGCGCGCCATATCAAGCGAGCCCATCCAGATATGCACACGATATGCGGTGGAGGTGTCCGCCATGTTGCCTATGCTCGAGAAGCGCTCCACGATATTGGCGGGCAGTATGAGGGGCAAGAACGGGAGCGCGAGCAGTCCGAAGCATAGCACCGTGACAGTCCGGCGGCTGTAGATGAGGAAAAAGATGAGCAGCGCGAACATAAGTCCCAGCCAGGCGCCCCTCGACCATGTGAAAACCAGACAGAGCGCGGAAGCGCCGAGCAGTATGAGCGCGCCAAACCGCGAATGCGACTTTTTCGCGGCTAAGAAAGCGGCAAGCGCAAACGGCAGAGTCAAAATCAGATATTCCGCGAGTACGTTGGGGTTGGCAAAGGTTGAAACGACGCGCCCCTCGATATTCTCGAACATTTCTTTGTCGATCCACTTAAGGTCAAGCTGTCCGAAGAAGTTTTCATATATGCCTATGGCGGATACTATAAACGCCGAGAACATTACCGCCGCTATACAGCGATTCGCCCACTCAGGCGTGCGGATCAAATTGACCACTAAAAAATATCCGATAATGAAGCATGCATAAAGCAGCGCGGGTTTCAGGCTCAGCGCGCGGCTTATGGAGAATACGCCGCCGCACAGCGTGAATGCCATGAATATAAGCACAGCCACGTCGAGCAGCTCAAATCGCAGCGTGCGTTTGCCGCGGATCAGCTTTAGCAGATAACACACGGCGGTGACGACAACAAGCCCGGCGATTGCCATCGTAGGCAAAAACGGAAGGGCGGCAAGGAGCGCAAGTACGCCGATCTCCGGCATGGAAAGCAGCAAATACGCGGCGATAATGCCGACTATCCCGATTATGATATAAAACGGCGGCACGATGTATGTCGAAAGCCCGATGAGCATGCCGGTGACAAACGCGGCGGTGGATTTCCCGGCTGCGCGTGAGCCGGTCGCTATATTTTCGGGTCTGAAACCAAGTATTGTGACAAATATAAACGACGATAATTGTCCGGCGCAGATCGCCTCGCCCAGCGGCTGCTGCGAAAACATCAGCGGAACCGAGAGGATCGCGGCGGCGGCGCCGATGAAAAGGCTCAGCAAATCCGCAGCCGTATTGTTCAGCGCGAAACGGCTGATGAGAAACATTATAGCCGTATACATGCCCGCCGAGAACAGCCCTATGCCATAGACCTGCACCGAAACGCGCAGCAGGAAGCGCGCCAGCCGCTTCACGGATTGTATAACGAAGCTGTTTTCGGCGGCGGCGCCTATGCCGCGTTTCGCTGGTATGGTGATATTGCGCGTCAGCCCCATGCGCTCGCTGACAAGCGAGGCAAAGCTGCGGCTCGGCGCGTCGGCGTCTTTGCCGTATCTGGTCAGCGCTGCTCCGATAACGCTGCGTGACATGGCGCTGTAAACGGCGTCGGAGAATCTGTCGAGCGCGGAGAGAATTACACTGCCCCGCAGTTTGTTATTTTGCAATTAAAACGCCCTTTCCATTAGGTTGGATGGTGGTTGCCCGCGTTTCCCGCGGCGGTTTCGGCGGGGAGGCCCCGACCCTACGGGGTGGGGCTTTTTTGTAATAAACTGAATTTCGATAATCTTAATATTATAAAGTATATAGCCGCCGCCGGTATAAATACCGCCGCGCAGACTGCCAGATTCGCGGCGAAACCGATTTCATACGCGAAACTGAGCGGCAAGCGGTTGATAAACGCGACGTAGATAATCGCCATCGCCGCGCTCGAAACGGTTCCGCTTGCAACGATTTTTATTAAATCGGAAAAGAAAGAACGGGTGAAGATTCCGACGCGCATTCGTGCGGCGCATATAAGCAGTATAACGGCGGAAGCGTATTGCCCCAGCGCGTTTGACAGCGCCACGGCGTAAAGCCCCATATCGAATACACGCACGGTGACGGCGGAGCAGGCGATATTAACCGTGATTCCGACAAGCGCCGCGAGCATGGGGAGTTTTGTTTCGCCCCGTGAATAATAAACGCGCGAGAACAGTTCGTTCACCGCGAAAGCGGGCACCGCGGAGAGCAGCATGCGCAGCGTCAGCGCGACATTTTCCGCGTCGGAGGGTGTAAATTCGCCCCGCAGGTACATAAGCGCAACGCCCTCGCGGCTCAAGACGAGCGCGCCGCTGATAAACGGGAGCGTCAGCGCCATGAGCGCGAGCAGTCCGGACGAAACTGACGCTCCGAACCCGCCGCTGTCGCCCTCCGCCGAACGTCGGGAGAGCAGGGGAAACAGGTATTGGCATACGCTGTATACAAGCGTGCCTGCGATGATGATATATATGTTCCACGAATAATCGAAAACCGATACGGCGCCGCCGGTGCCGTCGGCAAATGAAGCGAAATAAGTCGCGGCGAGGTTGCTTACGGGAATGAGCCACGAACCCGCCATTATGGTCGGCAGCATCTTAAACGCGCGCAAAAACGCGGCGTTTTTAAAATCAAGCACAGGGCGGTATTTTACGCCCGAGATAGCCAGCGGTATAGCCAGCGTCAGAAATTGCGCGCCCCATGCCGCCAGATACGCGACCCCCAGCCCGATGATGCCCCGCTCGCCCAGTCTGTCGTTCAAAAAGATAAAATACAATATGACACAAAAGTTGGAAACCGAGCTTATTGCCGCGGGCAGTAGATAGCGCCCCTTTGACTGCATTACGCCGACGAGCGTATACGCCGCGCCGATGAATATTATTGACGGGAACAACACGCGCAGCAGCAGCGCGGCAAGCTCGGCGGCTTCGGGTCCAAGTCCGGGTGCGGCGAGCGATATGATGGGTCGGGCGAAGATAACGCCGACAATCGACAGCGCGCCGGTCAGAAGCAAAATAAAGTTAAGGAATATACGCGCAAAATCGCCGCGTTCTTCGCTTTTTTCTTCGGAAAAGGAGTTGTAGACCGGAATAAAACAGCCGACGATGGCGGCGGAGAATAAAATATCAAAAAAATTATTTGGTATGCGATACGCGGCGGTAAAGGCATTTGCGGCGGTGCTTGTCCCGTAGGAGTCCGCCATAAAAACCGAACGCAGCATCCCGAGCAGCTTTGAAACCACCGTCGCGCCCATCATCAGCGTAACGGTGAGCGCTGTGCGTGCGCGTTTATCGTTGTTGTTGCTCATAATATCAGATCGGGACGTTTTTTTCGTGTCCGCTCCAGCGCTTTTTGCCTGCGGAAGCGTTCGATTTCAGCATGATCGCCACAAAGCAGCACCTCCGGCACTTCACTGCCGCGAAACACCGGCGGGCGGGTATACTGCGGATATTCCAGCAGTCCGGACGAAAAGCTTTCGCGCTCGTAGCATTCCTCCGCGGACAATACGCCGGGTACGTTCCGCGCGACAGCGTCAATCAAAATGCATGCCGGCATCTCGCCGCCGGTTACGACATAATCGCCGATGGAAATCTCCTCGTCGACAAGCCCCTCGATAATACGTTCGTCGACGCCTTCATAGTGGCCGCATAAAATTATAAGCGCGTCATATCCCGCAAGTCTGACGGCGGTTTTTTGATTTAAGGTCGCGCCCTGCGGCGACATGTAGATCGTGCGGCGCGAAGCTTCCTGCGGCAGCGAAGCGGTTACAGCGTCGTGACATGCCGCAATCGGCGGCGCCGCCATGAGCATTCCCATACCTCCGCCATAAGGGGTGTCGTCTACGCGGCGGTGCTTGTCCGCGCTGTAGTCGCGGATATTGTGCGCTGTAATCGAGACAGCGCCCGATACCTGCGCCCGCCCGATGATAGACGTGCCGGTAATATATTCGATAAGCTCGGGGAAGAGCGTCATTACCTCAAATCGCATCACGGCTCAAGCAGTCCCTCTATGGGTTTGATGAAAATGCCCGCGCTTGTGTCAACGCGCTTGACGAATTCCTCCACAACCGGGACAAGCGCTGTTCCGCGCCCGGTTTCGATCTCATAAAGCTGCGAAGCCGCGCCGTTCTGCACGCCGGT
>DHAH01000113.1:1971-5300 GCA_002397345.1 Clostridiales bacterium UBA4959 | reverse complement strand
GCCGGTATCAATATCGAAAACGCCCAGCCCGATCAGATCTGAGATGAGGTGTAGTCCCTCCGCGAGCGGAATATCTTCTCTCGCGGCGTAAACGACGGTGTTTTTCAATTTTATGGCATCCTCGAACGTGTCTATACCCTCGAATTTAACAAGCACGAAGTTTTTATACACCGACGCGGAGGTTACGGCGCCCCGCTCAAAAGAGCCGCCTTTTTTAAAATACAGTGTGCCCAGCTCCGCGAGCACCGCGGCGGAGTCGCACCAATGCTCGAGCTTGACATCGCCCCGCACGCCGTGCGTATTTATGATTTTACCGGCTTCCAGAAACATTTCCATAGGGTATATTCTACCACCATCCGGCACTATAATTATTAATTGTGTGTAAATATTTCAGCGCGAAGCCGTCTGAAACGAAATGTTAACCGAGTGTAAACAATTTCGCGGTGCGGCATTAATCCTATTTACAAATATCACTATTTATTATATAATATTTTAAATAAAATCGTCAAAAAAGCAATAAAAATCGAAAGGATGAACACACACCGTATGTCCAATCCCGTATATCCCGTTTATAATCGGATAAAAGAAAACATCGGAAAAGTTATCGTCGGCAAAAGCGAGGTCATAGATCTTTGCCTGATCGCGCTGTTCTGCCGCGGTCATATGCTCATCGAGGACGTGCCGGGCACGGGTAAAACCATGCTGGTTAAAACACTCGCCGCATCGGTTGACTGCACAAGCAAGCGTATACAGTTCACACCCGATCTGCTGCCCTCCGATATAACAGGCATCAACTTCTTCAATATAAAAAAGACCGAGTTCGAGTTTGTGCCCGGACCGGTGTTCTCCAATATAGTGCTTGCCGACGAAATCAACCGCGCGACGCCCAAAACGCAGTCGGGTCTGCTCGAATGCATGGAAGAATCGCAGGCGACAATCGATGGCGTGACATATAACCTGAACCGCCCGTTCATGGTTGTGGCGACCCAAAACCCCGTGGAAAATATGGGTGTGTTCCCGCTGCCCGAAGCGCAGCTCGACCGTTTCCTCATCAAAACGTCGATGGAATATCCCGGACATGACGAGGGTGTGGACATACTTGCGCGGTTCAACAACGAGAACCCGCTTGAGGTGCTTGAACCTGTCGCGTCAAAAGAAGAAATTGTCATGTGCCAGGACGAGGTGACGAAGATTTTCGCGCACCGCGATCTGATGGACTATATAGTGCGCATCTGCGAAGCGACGCGCGATTATGAAAACGTGGCTCTGGGCGTCAGCCCGCGCGGCGCGCTGTCGCTGCTCCGCGTGGCAAAGGGATTTGCGGCGATAAACGACCGCGATTTTGTCATACCCGACGACGTGAAACGCGCGGCGACGCCCGTGCTGCCTCACCGTTTGATTATGACAAGCTCGTCGAGAATTAAGAAAAACGCCAATTTCGAGGTCATAGGCGACGTGCTCGACCGTATCCCCGTCCCGACCGAAGCGGCGCTCGGCTGGTCGTCACGGAAATAGCGGCTTGGGGAACGGAGATACGCGCTTTTCAAGCTTTCTTCGGAAAGCATAGGAAAGCCGCGCTGAACTTTAAAAATGAATGAAATAATTAACTCCGATTGGTTCAATATTCTCGTTATCAGTGTAATTGTATTGGCGGTATTAGGATTGATTTTCCTCATCGCCATGCTTGCGAGAGGGAGAACCATTCAAAAACTGCAGTATTCGCGCGAGTTCTCCGAAAAGGGCGTTTACGAGTCAGAATATGTATATCTGATTGAAACGATTCACAACCGGAGCTTCATGCCGGTATTTTTCGTCAACGTCGAGGCGTTTATATATAACGGTCTGGAGCTGGATGGATATAAAATCGACCGCAAAAAATCGATGCAGTATTTCTCCAGCCGGTTTCACTTGCTGCCGTTTATGAAAATCAGGCGCCGGCACCTTATAAAGTGCGCGAAACGCGGTTATTACGCGCTTGAAACAGCCGATATATACTACAACCGTAAAGTCCGATACATGAGCGCGCCGGCGGAGATATATGTGTATCCGAAGGTATTGCCGCTGGGCAGCACCATAACGCCGACAAGCAATCTCCAAGGCGACAGCATCACCTCGCGGCGCATGATATTCGACCCGTTTTCGCTGAACGGCATACGCAGCTATATATTCGGCGACCCGTTCAACAGTATTAACTTCAAGGCGACGGCGCGTTCCGGTTCGGTGGGTACGGCGGGCATAAAAGTCAACCAGCGCGATTTCTGCTCCAGCCGGAATTTGCTTGTCTACCTGAATTTTCAGGTAGACGTCACCTTCCCGGTGCCGACGGTTGAATATGAACGCATGATGGAGCTGGGTCTGTCATACGCGTCGGCGATAATCCGCGAGGCGTCGTATAACGGCTATCGCGCGGGTTTCGCGGCAAACTGCGTGCTTGTCAGCGGCGAAACCTCGATACGCTATCCCATAGAGAGCGGCGAGCTGCATCTTGAGGGCATACTGCGCGAGATGGCAAAAGTCCGTTCGAGCGTGGGCGTGTCATTTTTATCGATGCTCGACGACGATGTGAAAAAATGTATGCACGATACCGAGATATACATCCTCACGCCATATGAAAATAGCATGATCGACACCTATATACGCAGCTTTATGCTTCTCGGCAACACCATATCTCTGATTAAATTATCGGAAGAAGATTATTAACGCATACACCGCCAATACGGTATGGGTAATATATTATGAGCGAAAAAATAAAACTCCGCAGCGAGCCGGAGGAGATAATACAAAAGAAAAAATGGGATCGTAAATATCTGATCCGCACGGCGGTTTGGGCAGCGGTGGGCACAGTCGCGCTGCAGGCCTATACGCGCATGAATCTGTATTTTGATACGGCGACGAACGACAGGCAGCGTTATTTGGTGCAGCTTGTATGGCTTGTCATGGCGATCAGCTATTTAATGGCGCTGCTGTCGTTCCGACGCGCTATACCAAAGGTTGTGCGCACGTTCGTATTTAGCGGAATGCGTTGGGTGTTCGGCAAGCTTAGCTCGGGCATAAACAAGCTGACCGACCAGCTACGCCGCATGCTCGGGTTTAACGACCGCGCCGCGCGTATCAGAGGGCGTGACGAAAAATCGTTTGAATATGAAGTGAATGAAAACAGTCTGCTGCGCAAACTGTGGGGTATGCAAAACAAGCTCCGCTGGCGCGATCTGACCGAAAACGCCGATAAGATCAGGTTTTTATATATCAAGTTTATTAACCGGCTGGTTTCCAAAAAGCATCTTAAATACAAATCGGTGTTGACCCCGTGCGAGCTGGGCGGTACGTTT
>DHAH01000113.1:493-1824 GCA_002397345.1 Clostridiales bacterium UBA4959 | reverse complement strand
CAAGCCGGAGGAGGGCGCGGGCATGTTTTGGCTCTATACCGGCGCGCGCTACAGCGGCGGCATTTATGAAATAACCGACGCCGATGTGGAAAAAGCGATGGATATTGCAAACGGCAAAAATAAAGCGGAATAATATAAGCAATATAGGGG
This sequence comes from Clostridiales bacterium UBA4959, assembly GCA_002397345.1. Classification (GTDB taxonomy): domain Bacteria; phylum Bacillota; class Clostridia; order Oscillospirales; family CAG-272; genus DTU078. The sequence goes on along the minus strand of DHAH01000113.1, from coordinate 1,674 downwards.
TAAAAAATGCCCCTGCGGCGGCAACTGCGCATTTCTGCGGTTTGCCGCCGATTTTATAAATATAAATTTCAGCGCGGGAGAATATGGGCGTTCATGGATATTAAATTCACGGACATTTGTTTTATAACGGAGGATGTGCCGCGCCTGCGCGCATTTTATGAAGCTGTTTTCAGCGTAGAAGCTGAGGGCGACGAAATCCACTCCGGCATAATAATTGACGGGCTGACGCTTGTTTTCGACCATGTTGATATAGCAGACGAAAATCCGACCTTCCGCTATATAGAAGCGGGCGGCGCCAACAATGTAATCGTCGGTTTTAACGTCGATGATGCAGACGCGGAATATAAGCGGCTGCTGGCGTTGGGCGTGGATATGCTGAACGAACCTACCACCCACCCGTGGGGGGCACGATCATTTCAGTTCAGGGACCCGGACGGGAACATCTTAAATTTCCGCAGTCCTGTGAAAGAGAAATAAAAGATGGATATAGATAACAATATGGCGGGGCTTGACTTCGGTGCATATAACCGGATTATGGTTGTTGGCAACAACGGCAGCGGGAAGAGTTATTTTTCCGATAAGTTATCCTTTGCTATAGGTTTGCCCGTGATACATCTGGACACATTGTTTTGGCGTCCCGGCTGGTTAATGCCGTCCGAGGACGAATGGCGAGAAATAAATGCAGGGCTTGTTTGCGGTAAGAAGTGGATTATTGAGGGAAACGTGAACCACGGCGGGACGATGGAAATGCGTTATAATGCCGCTGACCTTATAATTTTTCTTGATATTAATGACTTTGTGTGTTTTATTAGCGTTTTTAAAAGGCGCAGCAAGCGTGCGGGCTGGCCGACATTTTTAGTAGAAAAGATAGACGTCGGTTTTATAAATTTGTTAAAGGGCTTATTGAGATATAACAAAACGCGCAGGAAGACACTGATGCTCCTGCGCGCGAAATATCCGGACAAACCGTTTTTGGTTATAAAAAGTCGGAAAAAGATAAACAAGCTATTGAAACAAGAAAATGTTGGGGTATATCGATAAAGTACCCATAATTACGGTTATGAAGATGATTTTATCTCCCCGCGCGCGTTCATTCACTCGCCCAGATCCATCTGACCCATGAGCTTTTTGTTGAACTCGACGGCGGTGTTATAGCCCATCTTTTTCTGGCGGTTGTTCAT
>DHAH01000113.1:0-339 GCA_002397345.1 Clostridiales bacterium UBA4959 | reverse complement strand
TTTTTCTGGCGGTTGTTCATAGCCGCTATCTCAAGTATAATCGCGAGGTTGCGTCCCGGCTTGACGGGGATTGTAGTCGTCGGTATCTTTATCCCCAATATCTCGGTATATTCGGTGTCGATGCCCAGCCGGTCATACATTTTACCCTGTATCCACGGCTCGAGGTTTATGATAAGATCAACCTTTTCGGTCATTTTAACCGCGCCCATGCCGAAGATGCGTTTTACGTCGATAATGCCGATGCCCCGCAGCTCCACATAGTGGCGCAGTATCTCGGGCGCGCTGCCGACCAGCGTTTTTGCCGAAACGCGTTTAATCTCGACCGCGTCGTCGGCGATC
>DHAH01000053.1:8665-10999 GCA_002397345.1 Clostridiales bacterium UBA4959 | reverse complement strand
ATGAAAACGGGGGGACGGGGGACGGGGGAACGCTGGGGGAATTTTTGAGGAAAATTCCCCCAGACCCCCAAAACCTTTTTAAAAATAATAATTTTTTAAGGGTTTATCACAGTTCATAATATAATGTAAAATATTAATAATTTTTACCTATGAGGTGGGGGTGAAATCCCCGTTCTTATATGCAATTTAAAATAGGGCACGGATATGACGTGCACAGATTAAAAGAAGGGCGCCGCCTTGTTATCGGCGGCGTCACAATTGAATATGAACTGGGTCTGGACGGTCATTCGGACGCGGATGTGCTGACACACGCCGTGATGGACGCCATACTCGGCGCGCTGGGCGAGGGCGACATAGGCAAGCACTTTCCGGACAACGACAGTGCCTTGAAAGACGCAGACAGCCTTGTGCTTGCGCGTCGTGTCGCAGAGCTGATGCGGGCGCGTGGTTATACCATCGGAAATATCGACGCGACAATAATCGCACAGGCGCCAAAAATGGCGCTCTATATACAGCGGATGCGTGAAAATATCGCTGCCGCCTTATATTGCCCCGCAGAGGCGGTCAATGTAAAGGCAACCACCGAAGAAAAGCTCGGCTTCACCGGCGAGGGACTGGGGATTGCAGCCCATGCGGTGGCGCTGATTGTAAAAGAACCCCAAGTTATTTTAATTTAATAGATTTTTAATTTAATAGATAATGATAAAATAATTAACCGTGAATGATAAATATTGGTTTTATATCCCGCCTATCACGTCGCGTGCAGCTCCGGCTGTTATATTTCACATCCTTTATTTTAACGCGTGAGAACGCTTACATCCCTGCCGGAGCCGCAACGCGTTAATTTTTATTGTCTTTTCTTGTACGTCCGGCAGGATCTATCGGCATAATAAAATGTGCCGCTGCCATTATTATAATATGGCATGGTGTGTTTTTGGCTACAATAACCTTTAGCCCGTCGAATGCCCGGTCAGCGTAAAAACCGCGGGACGCGCCCGGAAAAGGTTTATAAATGATGGTTAATTTAAAATATTTAACGTAAAAATATTTTTTCTGGTATAAAATTATGATTAAAATCGCACCGTCACTGCTCGCCTGTGACTTCACCTTAATCGGCGAAGAGGTCGCCGCCGTCGAATCCGCGGGTGCGGACTGGCTGCACCTTGACGTCATGGACGGCGCTTTTGTGCCGAATATCTCATTTGGTCCGGCGCTTATAAAGTCTGTCAGACCGCGCTCAAAGCTGTTTTTTGACACACACCTGATGATCCGCGACCCCGAGCGTTATATAAAAGGGTTCGTCATCGCGGGCAGCGACAACATCACCATCCACGCCGAGAGCTGTTTCGATCCGGTCGCGGCTGTCAAGGCGATAAAAGCGTGCGGAGTGCGCGCGGGCGTGTCGATCAAGCCCTTCACCAGCCCGGCGGCGGTTGAAAAGTTTCTGCCCTATGTCGATGTAGTGCTGGTTATGACCGTCGAGCCGGGCTTCGGCGGGCAGAGCTTCATAGAGAGTACGATGGACAACATACGCGCCGTGCGCGCGCTCATCGACGCGTCCGGACGAGCTGTCGATCTCGAAGTCGACGGCGGTATCAGTCCCAAAAACGCGAGCCGCGTTATCGAAGCGGGCGCAACCGTACTAGTAGCCGGCTCTGCCGTATTCGGCGCTCCCGACCGCGCCGCCGCTATCCGCGAGCTGAGGGGGGGAACGGGGGAACGGGGAACGAGGGAACGCTGGGGGAATTTTTGAGGAAAATTCCCCCAGACCCCCAAAACCTTTTTAAGAAATAATAAAAAGTTTAACCAAAATATTAAAGGGGGTTGCACCCCGAGGGGGCTCGGGGGACACTTCCCCCGTCGGGGGAGTCCAGAGGGGCTCTCCCCTCTGGCGGATCCTTAAGGCAGAGCCTTAAGTGTGCTTTCGCGGAATTCGCGCTCGAATTCCGTTGGTTCATTTCTTTGCACAAGCAAAGAAAGAACATAGCGTCTCCCAAAAATAAAAGGAAACAACACATCATCTTCTCTTCTTCATAAGAAAAGAAAAACACGTTCCTGCGTTTCCCCAAAAACGCATTAACGCATTAATTATAAAACAATATTATTCCGGAGGAACTCCCACATGCTCACACCATCACTCAAAAAAGTCCTTGCGGACGCTGATGTCAAGCTGTCCGGCAATAAAAAGCTGCTCGAGAATTTTAAAAACTGTTTTGTCAGCACTATCGAAACCACTGTCAAGCTCCTGCCCGACGGCGACAGCTTCGTTATCACCGGCGATATCCCCGCGATGTGGCTGCGCGACTCGTCCGCGCAGGTCAGGCACTACCTACC
>DHAH01000053.1:2632-8554 GCA_002397345.1 Clostridiales bacterium UBA4959 | reverse complement strand
ACTACCTACCCTTCACCGCCGACGACCCTGAGCTTCAGGCTATCATCGAGGGCCTTATCGCGCGCCAGGCAAAATGCATTCTGATCGACCCCTACGCCAACGCGTTCAACCAGGACAAAAACAATCACCGCGACCATTATGACCAAACGGTGCTGAACGCCATGATATGGGAGCGCAAATACGAGGTCGACTCGCTGTGCTATCCTGTCCAGCTCGCATATCTGTATTATAAGGCGAGCGGCAGCAAAAAAATCTTCACCGATACCTTCAAAGCGGCGCTCCATACCGTCGTCGATACGTTCGTTACCGAGCAGCGCCACATGGAGCGCTCGCCCTACAGCTTCATCCGCGACGAGGCTCACTGCGGCGGCAGGGACACGGAAACGCTGCAGAACAACGGTCACGGCCTGCCCGTCAACTATACCGGTATGACGTGGTCGGGCTTCCGTCCCTCCGACGACGCCACAACGTTCGGTTATCTTGTGCCCTCGAACATGTTCGCCGTCACCATCCTTGGCTATATATGCGAATTTGCCGAGCAGATTTACCACGACGCGTATCTGTATGAAAAGGCGCGCAAGCTGCGCCACGAAATTAACTACGGCGTGAAAGCCTACGCGGTCTACCGCCACCCCGTCTACGGCAGTATGTACGCGTACGAAACCGACGGGTTCGGCAACCACACGCTTATAGACGACGCCAACGTGCCCAGTCTGCTTTCCCTGCCCTATCTGGGCTGCGTCAGCCCGAGCGACACGCTGTATAAAAATACGCGCCGCTTCGTACTGAGCCGCGACAACCCCTTCTATTATGAGGGCACAGCCGCGAAGGGCATAGGCAGCCCGCACACGCCCGAAAATTATATATGGCACATTGCATTGTCCATGCAGGGTCTGACCGCGGAGGATCAGTCCGAGGCGCGCGATATGATCGACCTTGTGCTTGCCACCGACGCCGGCTGCGGCGTCTGCCACGAAGGTTTTGACGTCGATGATCCCAAACGCTTCACGCGGAGCTGGTTCGCATGGGCGAACAGCCTGTTCGCGGAATTGGTGTACAAAACGTACCTCTCATAAGCGGGGATACGGGGGTACGCGTGGGGGGAGAAGCTCCCCCCACACCCCGCAAATAATGGGATAATAATTTAAAACATTGTGTAAAAAATGATGTAGGGGCGGGGATTTATCCCCGCCCGTTTATGTTATATATCGATTTTAAATATTAATTAAATAAATCAGCGTGTGTCCCTGTGCGTGAAGCCACAAGGATAAGGTTTTCGTTATCTATGGCATAAATCAACAGCCAATCAAGTAAAATGCGGCATTCGCGGAATCCCGTATAATTGCCAATTAAATCGTGGTCGCGGTATTTAGGATCAAGCGGTTTTTGCTCTATAAGCATTTCTATGACGCTGTCAAGCAAATTTATCGGAAATCCGCGTTTAATTGCGCGTTTGCGGTCTTTCCGGTATTGAGCGGTCATTTGAAGTACAAGCATAGATTATTCTTCGTCCGGGTCGGCGTCGTCGTCAGCGTTCATTTCCGCCACGCTGTGATAAACTTTTGCTTGGACCTTGCCGGTTATAATATCGCGTGCTTCTTGCATGGCGGCTTCGGTATCCGCGTTATAACGCGGTTGTTTCAGTTCAAAAGGCAGACCGCCCACCAGCAGGGATTGGTGCAGGAACATATTTACCGCGTCCGTAACAGTAATACCGAACCGCGAAAAAAGCAGTTCTGCTCCGGCCTTGGTTTCGGGGTCTATCCTGATATTTAATATAGATGTTTTAGCCATATAATATCACCTCAATTATAGTATACCACATTGTATACTCATTCGCAACACAATTATTATAAAAACAATGTACGGGCGGATTCATCTCCGCCCATTACGTTATATAACAAACGGGACGGCATAGCCGTCCCTTGCATTTTATAACTAATAAAATTTTTTGATTATCCGCGCGCAGGGATGATTTATTCCCCCGCATGTATCTCCGTTTCACCGTTCTTTTTCGCCTGCTTGATCTCGGTGACGAGCAGATACAGTATCATCATCGCCGCGCCGATGGTTACAAAGCTGTCGGCGACGTTGAAAATCGCGAAATTTATCAGTGTGAAATCGAAGAAATCAACCACATAACCGACTTTTATACGGTCGATCATATTGCCTATCCCGCCGCCGGCGATAAACGCAAGCGCCGTACCCGCGAATGCGGAAATCCTGCCGCTTTCGACGATCATATAAATAATGATACCGATTATGGCAATCGACGACAGAACCATGAACACCCAGCGTGCGTCCTTGAGTATCCCGAACGCCGCGCCGGTATTTTCCGCGTAGGTGAGGTGGAACACGTCCTTCCACAGCGGGTACGAACCAATGGGCTTGAGCATTTTAACCACAAGCTGTTTTGTATATTGGTCGAGCAGCACCACGGCGGCGATTGACATCATCCACAGCGTAAATTTTGCCGCGCGTGACATTTTTTTAACCGCTGTCATCCGATTATTTTAGCGCAGCGCGCGCACAAGTGACCTTCTCCGACCGTGGAAACGTCGTTTGAGTAATTCCAGCAGCGGTCGCACTTAACGCCGTCTGCGGGCGTGACCGTGATCTCGTTTTTATCGCCAAATTCCAGTTCGACCTGTGAAACAATATAAATCGTCGCGAGCTTGTCGAAATTGTCGGACAGCAGCTTATATTTATCTTTGTCAGAGGTTATAATAGAAACCTTGGCGTCGAGCGACTTGCCAATGAGTTTCGCGGCGCGCGCTTCCTCGAGTTTAAGCAGCACGTCGTCGCGGTGCTCGAGCAGCGCGTCCCATTCGTCTGCGCCGGAGTATTCCAGCTCCTCCGTCATAGCGGGCATATCGTTCAGCATCGGGCTGCGGCTGTCGTCGGACCGGCGGTGGGGCATCATCGCCCAGATTTCCTCGGCGGTGAACGCAAGTATCGGCGCCGTCATCCTCACCATAGCGTCGAGGATATAATACATCGCCGTTTGGGCAGAGCGCCGCGCAAAACTGTCGGAACGCTCAACATAAACGCGGTCTTTTATAATATCGATATACAGCTTTGACAGATCGATGGTGCAGAAATTGTTTATATCGTGGAAAATGAAGTGGAACTCGTAATTGTCATACGCTTCCCTGACGCGCCCGACAAGCTTATTCAGCCTGTGCAGCGCCCAGCGGTCGATACCCTGCAGTTTATCCAGCGGCAGCATGTCGCTATCGGGATTAAAGTCGCCCAAATTGGCGAGCAAGATGCGCACGGTGTTGCGTATCTTGCGGTACACCTCGGAAAGCTGTTTGAGTATATCGGGCGATATGCGAGCATCGACGGTGAAATCAACGCTTGACACCCATAGGCGCAGGATATCGCTGCCATACTTTTCGATGACATCCATCGGCGAAACGGTGTTGCCCAGCGATTTGTGCATCGCCTTGCCATCGCCGTCGACAGTCCAGCCGTGCGTGATGATCGTTTTGTACGGCGCCACGCCTTTTGCGGCTATCGAGGTGAGCAGCGACGACTGGAACCAACCGCGGAACTGGTCGCCGCCCTCGAGGTAAATGTCGGCGGGGAAAATAAGCTCCGGGCGCTTGTCAAGCACCGCGGCGTGCGTCGAACCGGAGTCGAACCACACGTCCATGATGTCGCTCTCTTTGCGGAAATGCGTTCCGCCGCACTTCGGGCATTTCGTTCCGGAGGGCAGTATCTCGTCCGCCGGGTGGTTATACCACGCGTTCGAGCCTTCGGCGGCAAACAGGTTTGCCACCGCGTCGATTGTGGCGTCGTTTATCAGATGCTCTCCGCAGTCCTCGCAATAGAAGATCGGTATGGGTACGCCCCAATTGCGCTGGCGCGACACGCACCAGTCGTTGCGCTCGGTTATCATCGCCGCCATGCGCTCGCGTCCCCATTTCGGCACCCATTTGATGCCATCGCACGCCTTAACCGCCGCTTCTTTAAGCACCGACACATCGGCGAACCACTGCTCGGTCGCGCGGTAGATGATCGGGTTCTTGCAGCGCCAGCAGTGCGGATATTGGTGGGTGAGCGTCTCCGACGCAAGCAGCGCGCCGCTTGCTTTCAGGTCGGCAAAGATGGCGCCGTTCGCCTTGCTGTAATGCTGCCCCTGATATTTGCCCGCGTCGGCGGTCATTTTCCCCTTCGCATCGACGGGCACGACAACGCCGAGCTTCGCGTGACCGGCCTTTTCCATTATATTATCGTCGTAATATTTGCAGATGTCAAAGTCCTCGCTGCCGTGACCGGGCGCGGTGTGGACGCAGCCGGTACCCGCCTCGAGCGTCACATGCGAACCGCAAAGCACAGTGGAATTGCGGTCGAGGAAGGGATGACGCGCTTCCATCAGCTCCAGCTCGGAGCCGGGCAGCGTTGCGATTATCTCGTAATTCTCGATTTTAGCCGCTTTTGCGACGCGCTCCGCCAGCTCCTTCGCGACGATATAAACCTCGCCCGAGGGTACCTTCATCAGCGCGTATTCGTAATCGGCGTTGACGCTGATGGCAAGGTTGCCCGGCAGCGTCCATGTCGTTGTAGTCCAAATGACAAAATAGGTTTTAGACAAGTCGATTTTCGACATGTCCGTGTATTTCGACAGCCTGCCTTTATCGTCGGCAACGGCGAATTTTACATATATCGACTCGCATTTATCGTCCGCGTACTCGATTTCGCCCTCAGCCAACGCCGTTTCGTCGTCGGGGCACCAGTAAACGCTTTTGAAGCCGCGATAAATGACCCCGCGCTTCGCCATTTCGCCGAAGATGCGGATCTGCGCCGCCTCGAACTCGGGCGCGACCGTCAGATAGGGGTTTTCCCAATCGCCGAGCACGCCTATGCGCTTGAATTCATCGCGCTGGCGGTCGACATAGGACAGCGCGAAGTCGCGGCACTTGTCGCGGAACTCGGGAATCGACAATTTATCGCGGTCGAGCTTTGTCTGCTTGATTATGGCGCTCTCTATCGGCAGTCCGTGGCAGTCCCAGCCCGGCACATAGGGCGAATAATAACCCGTGATGTTCTTATAACGCACGATGAAATCTTTAATTGTCTTATTGAGCGCCGTACCTATGTGGATGTCGCCGTTTGCATAGGGCGGCCCGTCGTGCAGCACAAATTTCGGTTTGTCTTTATTGCGCTGCATTATCATCCCGTACAAATCCTGCTCGTACCAGCGGGCAAGCATCTCCGGCTCGCGCGTGGGCAGATTTGCGCGCATGGGGAACTCGGTGGCGGGAAGGTTCAGCGTTTTTGTATAGTCCTGCGGCATTTTTATGTGTACTCCTGATGTGGATATATTAGAACGGGATACGCGCGGGGGAAAATTTCATTTCAGCCCGCGCCCCGAATTATATTTTTTCGTCGTCGTCCGATATAAGGTCGAATTCTTCGGTTATCGACAGCGGTTTTGTCTTGTTCTTTTTATTATTTTTATTATTCTTATTATTCGCGCCCTGATTGTCTTTCTCCCCGGAATTATTTGACGCGCCGCTGACGCTGCGTATCATCGACAGCAACTCGTCGTCCTCGGAGGTATCATCTGCTGCGACAGGTGTGTTTTGCTGCGCGCGGGCGTTTGTTCCGGGCTGACCGGCAAGCTTAATGTCCTTGTCCTCGTCATCCTCCTCGGCGCCATTACCCGCAAACTTTAAATTCAGCTCTCGGATCGCGTCTTTCACACTCGCGCTGCGGTATGTACTCTGCGCGCCCTGATGCCCGCCGGTCTGCATGATTTCGTCGTTGTCGGAACTTATAAATGACCTTGCCGTTTGTTTGCTTGCGGCTCCGGAGAGCGTGGACGGCCGGGAATTGGGTTTGACTATGTCAAACATAACGGTGTCGGACGCGTCGATGGTTTTCGGTTTCTCCTCCGCCGCGTTTGGTTTATCA
>DHAH01000053.1:0-2531 GCA_002397345.1 Clostridiales bacterium UBA4959 | reverse complement strand
AATCCGCCGCGTTTGGTTTATCAGCGGCTTTGGCCACGGCATTATTTGCCACGGCATTACTTGCCGATGCATTATTTGCCGATGCATTGCTTGCCGCGGCATTGTTTGCCACGGCATTGTTTGCCGCGGCATTACTTGCCGATGTATAGCTTTTCGTGTCGTCTATATCCGTCAAATCGGCATCGTCCAGCATATCGTCGAGATAGCCGCCGCCGTCCTCTTCATCTTCAGCTTTATTGTCAGCCGATTGCTGCAGCGCATTCTCCGCCGAGGGTACTCGGGTTATCTCTTTTATCGCCGGCGCCGGAGGCTGCGGCGGCTGCTGCCCGGACTGTGTTTCCGCTGTATTCTTAGCTGTGGTGGCGTTTATATCCGTGTCGTAAAAACCGTTATAAGGTGGCGCAACCTTGCCGGAGGCGATGTCGTTTTTCACACGGTTTACCACACGCCGCACGAATACCTCGTCGGGCATATCGGCGTCGTCGGCTTCCACATCGGGCGAGATTTCTTCTATATATGATATGTGCTGCTGATACTGCGCGAACAAGCGCGCCTTAAATTCGCCGACAGCGCGGCGGAGCGTCTGCAGATCCTCGCGCTCCTTTTGCAGTTCGTTCCGGAAGTTGGCGATCACTTTATTGCAGTTTGTTTTCGCAGAGCGGATAATCACATCGGCGCGTTCGTTCGCTTCGCCGATTATCTTTGCGCTTGCCTTTTGTGCGTTGACCAGCGCGCTGCGGATGGACTCCTCGTCGGCGCGGAATTCCGCAAGCTTCGCCTCCGCCGTTTTCAACTTGCGTTCAAGCTCGTCGTTCTGGCGGTACAGTTCCGTATATTTTTCTATAATAAAGTTAATCTGTTCGTCGACCTCGACGGAGTTATAGCCGCGCAATACGCGGCTGAAATTTTTGTTTTTCAATTCATGCGGAGGCAGCATATTTTTATCTCCCTATAGCTTTATAACCGGCAGCGCGTTTTTAACAATTGAAATAATAACAAATGCGACAATGTAAGATATATCAAACGGAAGTCCGCGCACCCACTCGGACTTTTCCAATAAAGCCCGTATCGGCGCGACAAACAGTTCCGCAGTGTCGCATATAAATTCTATAACCGCATTTTCGTCGTCCAGCATGAACCAAGACAGCATCACGCGCAAAAAAATCAATAGCTGCATGACGACAAGCCCGAAATATACGGTTTTCGTTATGAAATACAGTACTATCGTCAAGTCAGTTAATACAACTCCACGTGCAGAATATGAATACAAGCCGCCGGCTGATAAGCCGCCGACTTTTTATGCCAGTTTTATTTCGCCCGCTATAATATAGCGGTTAATCCGACCGCGCTGATAAATCGGCCGCTTTTTAATCAGCCGCGCTAATAAAATGATCTTTTATACTTTAAAACAAATCGTCGGTGTTGATCTGCCGCTGATTCTGCTGGGGCTGCTGCATTTGCTCGCCGGAGATGTCCACGTTGTTCGGCACCACGGTAAAGATGCTGGTTCCCACGCGCTGCATATAACCGTCGATAGAATACGCCACGCCGCTTAAAAAGTCAATGAGCCGGCGGGCTGACTCTTTGTTTGTCAGCTCGAGGTTGAGCACCACTGTGCGGCGGTTAAGCAGGTGGTCGGCGATCTTCTGCGCGGTCTGCACATCATAGCGCTCGGGTTTTACAACCTTTATTTCGAGCGCGGCAGAATTAAGGCTCACGCCGCCGCCGCCCTGCGCCTGTCCTTGCCCCTGGGCTGCGTTAAACTGGGGCTGCGTATAACCGTTGCCCTGGTTCTGCTGACCAGCCGCATAATCGTTGCCTTCGTATCCGTAACCACTGCCATCCTCACCGTCGAAATCATAATCGTTGTCATAATTATCGTCAATGTGGTCGGGGTTTACCATCCCCTTGATTTTATCCATTAAACCCATGGACTATCCTCCGTTGCTTATATATAAACAATATTAAGCGCAGAAATGCAAATTTAATATCACTGTTTGCAATTGTATCACATAATTGCTGAAAATGCAAATATTTTATCGTCAAATTAATAGGTAAAAAGTTTATTTTCTGTAAAATAATCACCTAATCCGTCAATTTGCGCTCCTGCGTCCGAAAATTCCGCTCCCGATACGTACCATATTCGATCCGTTTTGCAGCGCCTGGCGGTATGAGTCGGACATACCCATCGATAAAATACCGCCGCTGTCGAATGTTTTATCAAATATCGACTTGGTCTGACTGAAATATCCAGCGTAATCGCCGGGGTCGTCACAATGGGGGCCGATTGTCATAAGCCCGCGCACTTTTATATGCCGGAACTCCGCCAACTCCGCTAAAAATTCTTCGGTGCGTGAGGGCTCGATGCCGCCTTTGCCCGCCTCGCCGCCAGAATTCAGCTCGACCAGTATCCTGGTGCATACCCCCGCCGCGCCCGAGCGTTTTTCGATCTCCCTCGCCAGCGCAATGCTGTCGACCGAATGGATAAGGCACACCTTTCCGATCAGATATTTCACCTTATTTGTTTGAAG
>DHAH01000167.1:444-12032 GCA_002397345.1 Clostridiales bacterium UBA4959 | reverse complement strand
CGTGGAGGGTATGGACGCGGATCTTCTGCGCGCGCTGTTCATGCCGTATTCGGAGGGTTATGCTGATACGGGCGATCATCGCCGCGCGGAAATTACCAAACTCGACTTTTACGAAGACGGGCTGTCAGGCGGCGATGGCAGCGCGGAGCGGCGGAAAGCGCTCGCGCGGTCGTGCGGACTGCCGTCCAACCTATCGTCAAACGCGCTGCTGACCGCCCTGAACATGCTCTATACCCATGAGGAATATAAAAAAATAATAAATGAACAGACTTTTTAACACAATACGCAGGCTCTGCACAAAATACCGCGAGTTGATTATTTACGGCATCTTTGGCGTGCTGACTACCGGGGTCGATTTTGGCGTTTATTGGCTGCTCACGCGGCTTGCCGAAGTTGACACCCTGCCCGCACAGATTGCGGCGATCACGGCGGCGATAATATTTGCTTTTATTACTAATAAAAAGTGGGTATTCAAAGATAAGCGCGTCGGGCTGCGCGAGATAGCGTCGCAGTTCGCGTCATTTGCATCGATGCGGGTGCTCTCCGGCGCTTTCCAGACCTTCTGCGTATGGCTGTTCTGCGATATTATGGGGCTGTACGATATGGCGGTCAAGGCGGTGGTCGCAATCGTCGTTATACTGGCGAATTATGTATTCAGTAAGTTGATTATTTTTAAAAAATAGGGCTGGGCTTGCTTCTGTGTAATACAAACGAATGGCGAGGGTTTATCCTCGCCATTCGTTTGTATTCAATTTGTCGAGTGAATTTTACAAAATATATCCGCCGAACAGCAGACGGTCGCCGTCGTAGGCGACGGCGCTCTGCCCGGGCGTGACAGCGCGCGCGGGCGTGGTAAATTCGACGTGCGCCGAATTATCACGGAAAGTTATCTCCGCCGGTATCGGCTCAGCCGCGTAACGCACGCGCACGGCTGCGCTGATGCGATCTGCCGTTTTTTCGGGTGAAAGCATCTGAAAATTCAGTCTGCACAACTCCGCGCGTGTCATGTATTCGCCGCCCGGTTCGGCGAGCGTAACGGTGTTGTTTTCATAATCAATCGACGACACATATACAGGCTTGCCGAGCGAGATACCTAACCCCTTGCGCTGTCCGATCGTGTAAAACGCAATACCGCGATGTCGGCCCAGCACGTTGCCGTCGGCATCGATAAAGTTGCCCTCACGCGGAGCGTAACCGTACTCGCGGGACAGCCAGCCCGCGTAATCGCCGTCGGGGATGAAACAGATCTCCTGACTTTCGGCGGATTTCGCGGCGGAGAGCCCGCGCTGTTTTGCAAATTCACGCAGCTCACGCTTGTCCCTGCCGCCGAGCGGCAGGATGAGCCGCGATAACTGCGCCTGCGTAAGTCCCCACAGAGCGTATGACTGATCTTTTGGGGAATCGGTTGCGCGCCGGATAAAATATCTGCCCCCCTCGCAACCCACGAAGGCATAATGCCCGGTCGCGATGAAGTCGAACCCGTTTGCGTCGGCGAAAGAGAGCAGGGAAGCGAATTTTACGGCGGGGTTGCAGAACACGCAGGGGTTTGGCGTCCGACCACGCATGTATTCGTCCGCGAAAGGCCGCATCACCGCGTCGGCGAAAACGGAACGCGCGTCGATGACCTGCAGCGCGATCCCCGCTTCCTCGGCGGCGATACGCGCGGCTGAGGTATCGCTGTAATCGTGCATGACGATACACGCGCCCTCGACGTCATAACCCGATTCCTTGAGTATCAGGGCGGAACAGGCGCTGTCCAGCCCGCCGCTCATACCGAGCAATACGCGGGGCTTGTCAGGCATGTTTTGTTCCGCAGGAGTCGCAGTGACCGTCACAGCCTAAATCAAAATCAATCTCGCGACCGGTTTTGGTGTAATAATCGGCGATGGCTTTTTTAACCGCTTCCTCGGCGAGCACCGAGCAGTGGATTTTCGCGGGCGGCAGCCCGTCCAGCGCCTCGATAACCGCTTTGTTTGTCAGCGTCAGCGCATCTTTAACGGATTTGCCGCGTATCAGCTCTGTCGCCATCGAAGAGGTCGCTATCGCCGCGCCGCAGCCGAAGGTTTTAAATTTTACGTCGGTGATAATATCGTCGTCGATTTTTAAGTATATCTTCATTATATCTCCGCAGACGGCGTTGCCGACTTCGCCGACGGCGTCCGCGTTCTCAAGCTCACCCACATTTCGCGGATTAGCGAAGTGATCCATAACTTTTTCACTGTAAAGCATTGCCATAATTGTAATCTCCTCTATTTTAAATGAATTTATGCGATGGTTATTCCGCAGGCGGTCATAGACCGCCAATAATTACGGGTATTATTTAATTTTAAATGTCACCTCGCCGCGTGTGAATTCCTCATACAGCGGGCTCATCTCACGCAGCCGCGCGATTATGGGCGGCACTTTTTCGAGGATATAATCCACATCTGCGTCGGTGGTTTCGTGCGACAGCGACAGCCGCAGCGAGCCGTGCGCCTTTTCAGCCGGCAGACCGATCGCGAGCAGCACGTGGCTCGGCTCAAGCGATGCCGACGAGCAAGCCGAACCGGTTGACGCCGCGATGCCAGCCATGTCGAGCAGCAATACCAGCCCCTCTCCCTCAATAAATTCGAACGCGAAGTTGGCGTTGCTCGGCAGACGCGGTTCGAGCGCACCGTTGAGCCGCGAATATGGAACGGCTTTTAAAATGCCTTCGACCAGTCGATTGCGCAGCGTGCGCACGCGTTCCAATTCGGGTATGCGCGCGATGGCAAGCTCGAGGGCTTTTGCCAGCCCGACGATATACGCGACGTTTTCAGTCCCGCCGCGCTTGCTGCGCTCCTGACCTCCGCCGTCAACTAAATTTGTCACCCGCGTGCCGTTTTTGATATATAGCGCGCCGATTCCCTTCGGCGCGTTAATTTTATGTCCCGACAGCGCGAGCATATCAACGCCGAGCTCCGCAACATTTACGGGAATGTGTCCCACGGCTTGCACCGCGTCGGTGAAGAACGGTATCTTGCGTTCATGCGCGATGGCGGCAAGCTCTTTTACCGGCTCAATGACGCCGATCTCGTTGTTGGCAAGCATAACAGTTGCCAAAATCGTGTCGGAACGCAGGCTTGCGCGGAACTCGTCCGGATCGACCAGCCCGTCGCCGTTCACACCGAGGTAAGTGACCTCGAAACCTTCTTTTTCGAGCGATTTCATGGTATGCAGCACCGCGTGATGTTCGATTTTCGAGGTGACGATGTGACGTCCCTTTGTCATACCTGCGTGTGCGGCTCCCTTAATCGCCCAGTTGTCAGCCTCAGAGCCTGAGGCGGTGAAATATATCTCATTAGGTTTTGCGCCGAGCAGCTCCGCGATTTTTGCGCGCGCTTCTTCGACGGCTTTCGCCGATTTGCGCGCGATGGAATACAAACTCGACGGGTTGCCGTAATTTTCCGAAAGGTAGGGCAGCATTACCTCAAGCACCTCGGGTATAACGCGCGTTGTCGCCGCGTTATCGGCGTAAATAAATTTCTTTTCTTCCATAAATATATACACTCCGATGTTTTAAATAATCCGGAAACGTTTCTCCCAATATATAATTCCAAGTACGGCTATATTGTATACCATTTTGGTGTAGATTTCAATTATACTTTTTGCGGTTAAATGTAAACTTATTGTGTACATTATTTCGTCTGTTATGCGTGGGTTTCGCTTTGCCGAGCCGCGGTGCGTTATTTTATACAGGGTTGCAAAATATCTTTATTTATGGTATTATTGGTTTGCAAAAAATGTTTGATACGGGAGAATTATAACGGAAATGATAAAACTTATCGCCAGCGATTTCGACGGAACACTGTTCAGGAGCGGCGTCATCTCCGAACGCGACCGCGCGGCTGTAACCGCGTGGCGCGCGTCGGGTAATCTGTTCGGCATTGTGACCGGACGGGGAAAAGAATTGCCCGGATATGTAACAGGTGAATTACAATTCGCTCTCGATTTTGTCGTATGCTCGAACGGCGCGATGATTTTCAACGGCACGCCGGAGCTTATCGAAACGCATACCGCGCCGGGCAATGACAGAACACTGCTCGAAGAATTGGCGAGGGAGCACGGAGCGAACCACTGGGGATATAATCAAGACGAGGGGATGCAGGGGGATTTTTATCAGTTATCAGTGTTATTGCCTGACGACGCGGTTTCGGTAAAGTTCGCCGAAGCGGTCAACGAAAAATTCCCCGAGCTGACGGCATTCCAAAACGGGCGCAACACGGATATCATAAGACGGGGAATAAGCAAAGCGACAGGTATAGAACGCGTTGTTGAACTTCTTGGGCACGGTGACGTGACGGTCGCCGCGGTGGGCGATAATTTTAATGATATGCCGATGATAGAAGCGTTTAACGGTTATGCGATCGCGGGCAGTCCCATAACGGCTCATGCGGGTAATACCTGCGCGGATATTGCGGATCTGTGCGAAATAATGGGTAAAATATAAACAGGCGCTCCCCGGCTGCGCCGACCGCAGCGCGTCGAAGCGCGTCTGATTTGCCGAATACGGCGGGAAAATTTAAATTTTCGGTTGACAAAATGCTGTGTATGTGGTATAATACCATTTGCAAGTTCGATACAGCCGAATTGTGTAACGGTAGCACGACAGACTCTGACTCTGTTTGTTGGGGTTCGAATCCCTATTCGGCTGCCATCGCAATAAATCAGCCTATCACGCTTAAACAAGTGTGATAGGCTGATTTGTTTGTTGCTATGGGGGTAATAAATATGCAGTACACAGCTTCGCGCACCATGCAACTAAACCTAACCAAATACATGTAAAGAGTGGGAGTAGCACTGGGAATAAAATTGTAGCAGGTTGGGTTGTTTGTTTAATAGTAACCGCAGATAAAAAAATATCGTTATACTTCTTGACAAACAATACTATGCATCATATAATATAGTGCACTGGGATGTATAGCGCACTGCGTCCTATCATAAAATGAGAGGGGGGGACGGTCGGATGGATGTACAGCTTAAAAAGGGTCTGATTGAAATCTGTGTGCTTAAAGCGCTTGAAACAGAGGACTCCTACGGCTACCAGATTATCAAGGACATCAGCCCATATATCGAAATCTCGGAATCCACACTGTATCCGGTGCTGAAGCGGCTGGAGTCGGGTGAATATCTCGAGGTTTACAGCGTAGAACACAACGGCAGGCTGCGGAAATATTACCGTATCACAGCATCCGGACGCGAAAAAATCAAGTTGTTCATTGAGGAATGGAAAGAAGTTATGACCGTGTATGGTTATATTTCCCGGGAAATACCGGAGTTTGAAGAGCACCGCGCAGTTAAAAAAAGCGGTGCGAATATAAATCACGCGGAAAAGGGGAGTGATGGCAATGACTAAAATCGAATTCACGGGCGCGCTGGCAAAACAGCTTGCCGGTTTGCCGGGGCAAGAGATTGACAGGATCACCGCGTTTTACGCCGAAGCTGTCGACGACCGCATGGAAGAGGGAATGGGAGAAGAAGAAGCCGTCGCGGCGCTCGGCGATCCGGGTGAAGCCGCGCGTCAGGCGATGATGGAACTTCCGCTGCCTACACTGATGAAAATGAAGGTTAAGGAGAGCCGCGACAGGACGGATAACAAAACGCTGTGGATCGTGCTGGCGATTTTAGGCTTTCCGGTGTGGTTCCCGCTGCTCATAACGCTTGGCGGCGTGATTTTCGCCGTTTATGCAACCGTCTGGGCGGTTATAGTTTCCATCGGCGCGGTCGTGCTGTCGCTCGCGATTGCCGGTGTCGCCGCGTTTATCGGATTTATACCGTATATGCTGACAGTGACGCCCGCGGCCGGACTTTTTATGCTCGGAGTGGCGCTGGCGCTGATCGGATTAACGTTAATTTTAATAAAACCCGTGATACTCATATGCAAAGGGCTTGCAAGACTGACCGTTTACGCGCTGCGCGCTGTCAAGCGCTTATTTATACCGGATAAGGGGATATAACACAATGAAAACCAATAAAATTTACATTATTGCGGCGCTGCTCCTTCTGGTCGGCTTGGCTATAGCCGCAGGAGCGTCCGCTTCGATCGGGTTCGATTGGAGCAAACTAAACTCGGAAAACTATATCGAGAAGGAATTTACCGCCGACGGTAAAGTATTAAAACTTTTTATCGATGATTCCAATAATAAAATTACAGTCGAGACGATCGACAGCGACAGGCTTAAAATTGAATATGTCGAAAACGAACGGGGAAAGTACATTGTAAAACAATCCGGAACGAATCTGACGATTACAAAAGAAAGCATAAAACCATTCGGCAGATTTTTTAATTTCGGATTCAATTTTAAATCTAACGAAATGCGGATATATATCCCCGCCGATACTGCAATCGATTTAAATATCGAAACTTCAAACAGCGCTGTGGATGTTAATGGTGTAAAGTGCACCGATTTGAAATTGAAAACCTCAAACGGAAGCATAGATGTCTCAGACGTTTTTTCTGAGCGCGGCGCTGTATGCGATACTTCCAACGGCGCGATAAAAATCTCACGTGTCAACGCCGCGGGTACGCTGGACTGCGATTCGAGCAACGGCAGAATTGTACTGTCCGATGCGCGGGCGGAGACGATAATAGCCAAAACCTCCAACGCTTCGATAAACCTATCAAACCTTACTGCGATCAATATTAAAGCCGACACCAGCAGTGGAAGCATTGATATAACCGGGCTTGAGATCGGGCGCGAGCTGCGGCTTGACACCTCCAATGCCGGAATTTCCGGCACGCTGCCCGGAAAAATTAGCGATTATAATATCACCAGCTTAACCTCAAATGGCTCGAACTCGCTGCCGGATAAACTGGACGGCGGCGATAAGACGCTGATTATTAAAACCTCAAACGGCAGCATTCGGCTGGAATTTGAAAAATAACAAATACGGGCGGGGGAGAACCCCGCCCATGCGCATCTTAACCCCTGTATGTCAGCCCGATAGGAGCGAGGTGGGAGGTATCGCCGACCATGAAGATTTTTGTCTGCGCACTGCGCGGACTGATATTCGTGAACAAGACGGTCGATACCGAGGTTGGCATCATGCGGAAAAACTGCCATGCATGAGGCGGTGTTATACCCGCAAAATGCGATAATAGCAGCATCCCAAGCCCCATATGACAGAAGATCGCTATATTCGCGTCGGTATCGCAGCCCTCCGCTATATCATAGGTTATGCCCCTCCGTATATAACCGTTTTCCGCGATCAGCTTGTCAAGCTCCGCTATAACGTGGTCGCAGTGCCTTCCGATAGCGTCGTTCTTATACATGCCATGCTCGCGCCAGCGAACCGGGTCGCACAGCTCGCGCTCGAACATTGCGAAATATCGCGGGTCTACATCCCACGGGCAGCTCCGGCGGTCGGAGTCGGCAATTCCATATGTTTTATACGGTAGCGTGATGCCATACGGAAATTCGCGCAGCCAGTCGCGCGTATCACAGTTTAAACCTGACGATTCCAAAAACGGAGCCGCCGTCGCCTGCGCCCGTCCCAGCGGCGAGCAGTATACACGCGTGATGCCCTCGCGCAGGAGCCTGTCGCGCAGCAGCACCGCCTCGCGGCGTCCGCGCTCGGTCAGTGAGTCGATGGAATAATCGGGGTCGCCGTGGCGAATGATAAAGAGTTTCATTTACTATATCCTTTTATGTATTTAAAAAGGACGGGGACGCGCCGGGGTGGAAAACCACCGCCATACCCCGCCTTTTTGTATATTTTTTATTGCGGCATTTAAGAGGTATTATATCATTACATGCCCATACCGTCAACACATGTTGACAAATATACGGCAGAAAGGTATAATTATAAACATATAAAATAACCCAAAGGCGCGGGGGTGCGGCGGGGAGAGCATATCTTCCCGCGCGTATCTCCGTTCCTTCTGTCAAACAAGGGGAGGAGGTTTTATGGCAGAGCGCATATGGACACCGGAGCAGCTTGAAGCGATTACCTGTCAAGCAGACGATATTCTCGTTTCGGCCGGCGCGGGTTCGGGTAAAACCGCCGTACTCACCGAACGCATCATCCGCCGCCTGTCCTCGACGAAATCGTCCGCGAATAATTCTTCGGACGAGCCCGCCGACATCACGCGGATGCTCATCGTCACCTTCACAAACGCCGCCACCACCGAGCTGCGCGAACGCGTAGGGCTTGCCCTGCGCGAAAAAATTGCCGCCGATCCGGGCAACCGGCGGCTGCGCCGGCAATTATTATTGCTTCCGTCAGCCAAAATCGATACTATATCGTCGTTTTGCTATAATATCGTGCGCTCCAACCTGAGCGCGCTCGGCTTGCCCGCCGGACTGCGCGTCTGCGACGAAACCGAATCGGCGCTGCTCGCCGCCGAGGTGATGGATCAGGTTATCGACGGCTTTTATGACGGGGGACAAGACGCAGCTCCTTCTAACGCAGCCGAATTCGCGTTGTTTTGCGACGCTTTCGTGTCTGACCGCGACGACAAGCTGGCGGAACTGTTTTTGGAGCTATACCGTAAGGTTATAGGTTATAAGGACGGCGTCGGTCTGCTCGGCGCGAACGCGGACGCGCTCGCACAGTCAGCCGAAGGCGTCAATGATTTTATGACCACGCCGTGGGGCGAATCGATCGCGCTCGAGCTGCGCTCGCGGCTCGATTATTTTATTCCCGTATTAGAGCGCGCGCTGGATTATTTCGATGGCGAATCCGTGCTTATTAAAGCTTATCAGACGCAGTTTGCGTACGATCTCGAATTCGCGCGCGGACTGCGAGCGCTGCTCAGCGGAGAGCGGCATTATACGGCGCTGCGTGAGTATTTAATCGGCTATAAACCAGCCCGACTCGGCTCGGTACGCAATCTCGAGCCGACCGCCGAGCTTGATTTTTATAAAAAATGCCGCGGCGAGTTTGCTTTGAGCAGCGGATTTATTAAAACAGCGTATAAAAATTATTTTTCTATTGACGAACCCTTGCTGCGTTCTGTGTTAAGCCAATGCGCCGGACAATGCCGTAACTTTTTCGCGGTGCTGTCGGCGTTCGACGAAAAGTTCAGCGCGGAAAAACGCCGGCGCGCCGTCGCCGATTACGGCGATCTGGAGCGTTTCGCGTATAAATTACTATACGACGCCGATGGCAGCATTTCCGAGCTGGCAAGATCCGCCGCCGCCGATTATGACGAGATCTATATCGACGAATATCAGGACGTCAACGAGTTGCAGGACCTGATTTTTACTGCGCTGACAAAAGCGGCCCCGCTTTCCGACGATAAAAATAACATCGCCCGCAAACGGTTCATGGTCGGCGACGTGAAACAGAGCATTTACGGTTTTCGGGGCGCTGCTCCGTCGCTTTTCGCCGGTTATCGCGGCGACCCGGCGATAAAAACGCTGTTCCTGCGCTCGAATTTCCGCTGCGACGGCAATATTATCGGCTTTGTAAACCGCGTGTCGGGGCATATGTTCGCCGGCTCGGGCGGTGAAGTCGAATATTGTAATGACGATAATTTATTAAAAGGCAAGAGTGCCGACGGTTCGGGTGAAAAGGTAAAAATCATGCTGTTCAACTCGAAAAACGTGATCGAACAGATCGAACCAGAGGAAGAACAATCCGAACCCGCGGAACCCGAAAATGATGAGGTTACCCCCGGAACTGACGGCGATTCTGTCAGCGAAAAATACGGCGAGCCGGAATTTGTCGCGGATGAGATCGCGCGTCTGATCGCGTCGGGCAGGTATAAACCCAACGATATTGCAATCCTGCTGCGCAATGCCAGCGGACGCGCCGAGGTATATGAAGCGGCGCTGCGCAGCCGCTCAATCGGGGCGGACGGCGGGGCTCCCGACTTTTTCGCGCAGCCCGAGGTGCTGCTCATGCTCTCCATGTTCGGCTGCGTGAACAACCCTGCCCGCGACATCCCGCTCGCCGCTGTGCTTCGCAGTCCGCTGTACGGGTTCACCTTCGACGATCTGATCCGCGTCCGCAGGTTCGTTCCGCAGACCGCGCCGGATCCGGACGGCTTGCCGTTTTATCTGGGCGATGCGGAAACCGAAGACAAAACCGCATTCCCCGCCGCCGGCAGCGCTATCGAAAACGCCGACACCGCCGAACGGCGCATATATAAAACTTATTCGTTTTATGACGCGCTAAAGCTTTACACCGAACACACCGGATTCGAGAAGGGTAAGCGCTTTCTTGAAAAGCTAAACATTTACCGCGAATACGCAAAAAACAATCCCGCCGACCGCGTGGTGCGATATATATATCGCGACACCGCCATTATGGCTGTCGTCGCGGGCGGCGGTGGCACAAAAAACGAGATCGCCGCGAAGAAGCGCAACCTGACCCGATTATACGATTTGGCGCGCACCTTTGAAAACGGGCAGTTTCGCGGACTGAACAACTTTCTTGATTTTATAGAAGGGCTTGCGGGTGAGGGCAGGACAGAATCTGCCGCTTCGGGCGGCGATGCCGGCAGAGTGCGCATCATAAGCATCCACAAATCAAAAGGGCTGGAATTCCCTGTGTGTTTTATTTGCGACTGCGCGCGGAAATTCAACGACAGCGACAGCACGCGTTTGATTTTATTCGACCCATTACTCGGCGCGGCGGCAAAACTGGGCGATAAGTCGGGGTTTGGGCGCATAAACACCCCTGTGCGTACAGCCGCGGCGCTGCGTATCACGCGGAGAGGGCGGTATGAGGAGATGCGCTCGCTCTATGTGGCAATGACGCGCGCGCGAGAGCGCCTTTACATAACCGCGACGCTCCTCGACCCCGCCGAGCTGCTCGATAAAACCGCGCTGACCGCGGAGGTGCTGCCATCCGAAGCGCGCGGCGCGGACGCGGTTGCAAAAAATAATTATATAAGCTGGATAACAGACGCGCTTTCGGGCAAAAGTGACAACAGCGCCGAGATCGAAATTTTTAGCGGTACGGTTTCGGACGCGAGTCTGTCATCCTCCGCGGATGACCTCGGAAACGAAGCGCTCCATGACGTGCCTATCCCCGACGAAAGCGAGGTTGCGCGCTATAAAAGCTTATTCGAGCCGCGTCTGGCGTTTAAATATCGCTGGAAACCGTTTGTGGGACTGCCCGCGAAGCTCTCAGTCTCGAATTTATACCCGTCGATACTCGACGAAAAC
Source organism: Clostridiales bacterium UBA4959 (assembly GCA_002397345.1). Taxonomy (GTDB): domain Bacteria; phylum Bacillota; class Clostridia; order Oscillospirales; family CAG-272; genus DTU078. Next base: position 897 of record DHAH01000167.1, on the reverse strand, counting down.
GGTGACGAAGACGCGTTTGACCTCACAGCCACGCTCGCGGAGGGCGATAAGCCGGAAACGCAAAAATACGGCCCGCCGCGCTTCCTTTCACCCGATAAAGACGACGTCACCGCCGCCGAACGCGGTACCGCAACGCATATTTTTATGCAGTTCTGCGATTTCGCGCGCGTCGAAGCGGGCGGCATACGGGAAGAATCGGCGCGGCTTATAACCGGCGAATTTATGACCGCCGCGCACGCCAAACTGGTTGACGTAAAAGCTGTCGAGCGATTTTTTGACAGCGATTTGTACGCCGACATGCGTTCCGCGCGAAAACTGTTCCGCGAGGTGCGCTTCAACGTGCGGCTGCCCGCGTCGGAGTTCACACAAAACGACGAGCTGCGCGAGCTGTTCGAGAGCGAACCTGTGCTTGTTCAAGGCGTGGTCGACTGTTATTATGAATCATCCGACGCC
>DHAH01000167.1:0-341 GCA_002397345.1 Clostridiales bacterium UBA4959 | reverse complement strand
TTATGAATCATCCGACGGCAAACTGCGGCTCGTCGATTATAAAACAGATTTTATTCCGCACGAGCTGCGTTCCGTACCCGGCAAAGCCGAGGAGCTGCTTATTTCGCGCCACTCCCGCCAGCTCGGTTATTACGCGCAGGCGATAGCGATAATCGCCGCCCGGCCGGTCGAAAGCAGCGCGATTTATTCGTTCGCGCTGGGCAAGGCGATATATTTATAACGCAGCTTTTTCGGAAAAATCATAAATGCATTATTAATTACAAGGAACGGATTTAAATTATGCCATTCAAAACTGCCTTTACCCCAGCCGATATATTGCTGCCCAAAACCGGCTTTGAGAA
>DHAH01000123.1:533-3232 GCA_002397345.1 Clostridiales bacterium UBA4959 | reverse complement strand
TGGTTCCGACGCCGCTATCGAAGCGGCGGATGTGGTAATAATGACCGACGAGCCGTCGAAGCTCGCGGTCGCAATTAAAATCGCGCGGAAAACGCTGCGCATTGTCAGACAAAACATCTTCTTCGCCCTCTCGGTCAAGGCTGTCGTCCTGCTGCTGGGTGCGCTGGGTTACGCAACAATGTGGGCGGCGGTATTCGCCGACGTAGGCGTCACGGTTATAGCGATATTCAACGCCATCCGCGCGTTAAGTATAAAAAATAACGGGGACGCAAAAGTTGCGAGGAATGCGCTGGGGATGGTAAGACCACCGGACCCCCGCAGTGACGGATAAATTATTTTAATATTACAACACCTGCAGGGGCGACCATTGGTCGCCCGCTGTTTTTTTAAACAACAAATCGCCGCGTAGTATTATCGACATACGAAAGTTTTTATGTTATAATAAGCGTAGCGAATTCAAAAAAACATACGGACGGATATAATTCTAATGACCAGTTGCGAGGCGCTTAAAAAATATTTTGGTTTCGACAATTTTCGGGGCGGGCAGAGCGAAATTATCTCCGCGATCTCGTCGGGACGCGATGTCCTCGGCGTCATGCCAACCGGCGCGGGTAAATCGGTCTGCTTTCAGCTCCCTGCGATAACGCACGATGGCTTAACGCTGGTGATCTCGCCGCTCATTTCGCTGATGAAGGATCAGGTCGGCGCGTTGGGACAGTCGGGCATCCCCGCGGCGTACATAAACTCCACACTCACGCCCCGCCAGATGGAGCTGGCGACAGAAAACGCGCGATACGGCAGGTACAAGCTGATCTATGTCGCGCCCGAGCGGCTGACTTCACCCGATTTCATCGATTTCGCGCAAAACGTCAATATCTTCATGGTCGCCGTTGACGAGGCGCACTGTATCTCTCAATGGGGTCAGGATTTCCGCCCGAGCTACAGCCAAATCCCGCAGTTTATCGACCAGCTTGCCACGCGCCCTATTGTTTCGGCGTTTACTGCAACCGCGACGCGCCGGGTGCGCGAGGACATTGTCGAATTGCTCGGACTGCGCGACCCTCTCAAGCTTGTCACGGGTTTTGACAGGCAAAACCTGTATTTCGAGGTGCGCTCGCCGCGCGACAAGTTCGGCGAGCTGCTCTCTTTTCTGCAGACACAGCCCGGTCGAGCGGGCATTGTCTACTGCTCGACGCGCAAAAACGTCGAGGAGGTCTGCGACAGATTAAATCAAGCGGGTATCTCCGCGCTGCGCTATCACGCGGGTCTGTCCGACGGCGAGCGGCACAAAAATCAGGACGATTTCCTATACGACCGCGCGCTTGTGATGGTCGCGACAAACGCGTTCGGCATGGGCATCGACAAGTCGAACGTATCGTTTGTGGTGCATTATAACATGCCAAAGGATATCGAGAGCTATTATCAGGAAGCGGGACGCGCCGGCCGTGACGGCAGCTCCGCGGTCTGCCTGCTGCTATACAGCGGGCAGGATGTGATGATAAATAAATGGATGATCAATAATAACAGCGACTCCGAGAGCGTCGACCCCGAAACGGCGCGCCTGCTGCGCGAGGGAGAGCATCGCCGCCTGCGTGAAATGGCTGATTATTGCACCTCCGGCGATTGTCTGCGGTCGTTCATCCTACGCTATTTCGGCGAGGACCCGCCCGATTTTTGCGGGAACTGCGGCAACTGCGACTCCGATGCCGAAACCGCCGACGTTACGACCGACGCGCGCATGATATTATCCTGTGTCGCGCGCATGAGGGGCGCTTACGGCGCGGCGCTGGTCTGCGACGTGCTGCGCGGCAAAAACAGCGTGCGTTTAACCGCGCTCGGGTTCGACAAGCTGTCCACCTTCGGCATTAACAACCGCGACGCGCGAGAGCTGCGCGCGGTCATCTATTTCCTTGTTCGGCGCGGTTATCTGTCGCAGGACGAGGGTGAATTTCCGGTGCTTCGTCTGACGCCAACCTCACAGGAAGCGTTGTCGGGCGCGGTAAAACTCGAGATGAAGCTGCCCGCGCCGAGGGAACATAAGGCGGAGCGTTCGCGCTCGAAAAACACGCAGACAGAGCATCCCGCGCTTTTCGAGCGCCTGAAAGCGCTGCGCCGCGAGCTTGCGGATAAACAGAGCGTCCCGGCGTTCGTGATTTTTACCGACGCGACGCTGGTCGAAATAAGTAATCTAATGCCGATAACGCCCGATGAGTTTTTACGTGTGTCGGGCGTGGGCAATGAAAAGCTGAAACGCTACGGCGAGCGGTTCATGGGCGAGATCGCGGCGTATCGCGCCTCCGGCGAAGCCGAGGCAGTTAAGCCGCCGCCCGCCGCACCGTCGCCGGAGGATGTAAAAATATCGTCCGAGCCGATTAAAATCAGCGAGTTCACCGCCGCAATAAACGAACTGTCCGGGGAGCGCGGGATCGCAAAGATTTCCGCGCACAAACTAAGCGAATGGCTGGTCGAGAGCGGATATCTGAGTCAGCAGGACGGCGGATATAAAATTCCGACCGACAAAGGGCTGGCGCTGGGCATCGCCGCCGAAAACCGCACAAGTAAAAACGGCGATTATATCCTCAATCTGTATAACAGCGACGCGCAGCGTTTTATCCTGTCGCACATTTCAGAAATAGCGGCGTTTGTTATAAAAAAATAAAATTTCTCCGCGACCGAACCGGGCGCGGAGTTTTACGACT
>DHAH01000123.1:0-396 GCA_002397345.1 Clostridiales bacterium UBA4959 | reverse complement strand
CGGGCGCGGAGTTTTACGACTATACAGTCGTACATGTACATTCGACATTAATTCCAGGTAAACATAATGCAATTTAACGATTTACTTGAACATTACAGCTACCTGTCCCGGCTCGCGTGCTCAAAACTTTCTTCGCAAGATGACGCCGACGATCTCGTTTCGGATACATACCTCGCCGCGCTGGCGTTTATCAGGCGCGGGGGCGTTATCGCTTATCCCAAAACGTGGCTGGCGAACACGCTGATGCACAAGCACAGCGAAGCGCTGCGCCGCAAATATAAAAGTCCCGTCGTCATAAACCTCGATATGCTGTCGGATCTTGCCGACGAGGACGACACGGAGTTTTACAGCTCCGACGAAGCCGCCGTGGTGCGGCGCGAGTTATTGTACATGGCG
>DHAH01000075.1:5969-6106 GCA_002397345.1 Clostridiales bacterium UBA4959 | reverse complement strand
AAAGTTCCCCTTGGAACCGCAAACAGTGGCATAAATTTAATAATATCTATTTATTTATAAAGTTTTTTGTTGAGAATTGAAAAGCGACCGTGTCCCCTTTGTCTACAATCTGCGGGGGGGGGGGGTTCCCCCCCCCC
>DHAH01000075.1:373-5761 GCA_002397345.1 Clostridiales bacterium UBA4959 | reverse complement strand
TTGACGCGGATTTTTTTCATTAGCTATCGAATTTTAGTATGATACCGCTTTTATGTATTCTTTTCTAAATTTTTTAAGCAATTCGTTCACCTTCTTGGTGGCTTCGACGCGGTTGGCGGCAGGCGCGACAAGATAACGACCGCAGGAAACATAATGATTATCTTCGATATTCTTCAACAAACCAAAAATCACGTTGTCTAATTTGTTATTGCCGTAATAAGACCCTATCTGATAATCGTTCATACGAAGGAAGCACATGCTTTTTGCAGAGTACCACATTGATCCGCTCTCAAGCGGTATAATAAAATTATTAAATTCTATGTTCGCATCAGGATCATACCAATATTGCATTTGGTTCACAAGTCTATAACCGCTCACTTGTACTTTTCCGATAAAATAATCGTCTTTGAACAAATAACGGTATATCTCACCCTCAAATTTAATTGTTGCCGGCTCGGCGTATTCCGCATCGTCTATATCGATTTGCCACCCGTCGTAAGCATAGTTCACCCTATAAATTATTGGCATGAAAGAAATCCACAGTGCGGCAATAACAAACGTTGCTATCATTATAATTAAAAATTTCTTGTTTTTAATTATATTCACGCTGTTCTACCTCCACCCGCCAATTAACCGCACGATCCAAACCGCGATAAACGTGACGCACATCACAATCAGCGCGATCTCCGCGATTTTACGCATCCTCGGCTTTTTCGCGAAAATATAAACCGCTGTCAGCGCAGCCAGTACGGGCGCCGCCGCGAACAATGGGTGCCACTCAAGTGCTCCGGTGAAATCACCGCGCAGAGCCGCAGCCCACGCGCGCGTCATGCCGCAGCCGGGGCACGGGATACCCGTCGCCGTTTTAAACAAGCAAATTGTACCCGATAAACGATGTATTATCGCCGCCCCGATCCCCGCCGCGATTATCGTAAACGCGGTGAGCAGCTTTTTCGCGCTCGGTTTCATAACATTGGCAGAGGATTTACTCGCAGTTCCGCGACGCGGTCGTTACCGCCGTAATCGCGGAAAATCCCGCAGGTATAACCATACTCGCCGGCAAGCCCGCGCATTGCGTCCGCTTGGTCATAACCGATTTCAAGCAATAAAACGCCGTCGGGCGCGAGCTTGCTTTTATATTTTTGCAGTATCACGCGATAAAAACCCAGCCCGTCAACACCGCCGTCGAGCGCGAGCACCGGCTCGTGTTTAACCGAATCATCGAGTGTGCCAATTACGCCCGTCGCTATATACGGCGGGTTTGACACGATAATGTCGTACCCTCTGTCGGGCAGGCCCGCGATAAAGGCGTCGTCCTTTATATCCGCGCGGATAAAACCGACGCGTTTATCCACGCCGTTGCGCACCGCGTTTTGTTTAGCCAGCGCAAGCGCTCCCTCCGAAATATCAGCCGCTGTAACGCGCAGGTTAGGGCAGTGCGCAGCCGACGAAATCGCCACACAACCGCTGCCGGTACACAGATCTATTATACAAACGGACTTTTCACCCGCAATACGCACGATGCGGTCGACAAGCCGCTCGGTATCGGGGCGCGGGATCAGGCAGTCGGGCGAAACGCTGTATACCTCGCCGTAAAAATACGCTTCACCGGTTATATACTGCACCGGCTCGCCCCTTGAAAGGCGATCAAGCGCCTCGGCGCGTGATTTTTCGTCAGTGAAGCGCTCAAAAATCAGGCGCTGTTCTTCACTCGGCAACATTTTCGGTTTCGATTTTTTCAGGCTGCGTCTCGGATTCGACCTTAAAGTCCGGAAATTCCTCGGGCAGCGCCGATTTCAGCGCGGTGATAGCGACCTCAAGCTGTTTATCGTCGGGCTCGCGCGTCGTGATGCGCTGCATCCACAGCCCCGGTTGGGACATGATTTTTGTAAACAGGTTTTCATGCTTGCCCGCGTATCTGATGAACTCGTAGCCAAGCGCAATTATAACCGGCATGAACAATAACTTAGTCAGCATACGCAGCAGCGCGTTGTCCCATGTGAAGATGGGCAGCGAATAGAACAGAATGCTGATGAGCAGCATTACAATCAGGAATGAAGTGCCGCAGCGCGGATGAAACCGTGTAAATTTTCGCACATTCAGAGCTGTCAGTTCCTCTCCCGCTTCATAGCAGAAGATGGATTTATGTTCCGCGCCGTGATATTCAAACGTGCGCCGTATGTCGGGCATAAGCGAGACCAGCGCGATATATCCCACAAAGAGCGCTATTTTTATAAACCCCTCGACGAGGTTGCGCATAAGTCCCAGCGATCCGCCGGAGAGCGCATCGATACCTTTTGTGGCGATAATCGGCAGGAAAAAGAACAGACCGATACCGATAGCCAGTCCTAAAATTGTGCTTATGACCATGATGACGTCCATTATCCCGCGTCCGAACTTGTCGCGCAGCCATTTTTCGACTTTACTGTCCTCGACTTCATCGTCTATGCCCATTGCGTGCGCGGATATCTCCAGCGTCTTGAAGCTGAGCTTCATCATTTCAATAAAATTGACAACGCCGCGGATAAGGGGCAAACCGAGGATTTTATATTTACTTTTGAGCGCGACAAACTTTTCGTTTGCGACGTCGATGCTGCCGTTCTCCAGCCTGACCGCCACCGAATAACGGTCGCCGTTCTTCATCATCACACCCTCGAGCACCGCCTGACCTCCGACGGTGCCGAGCCGGCAATTTTTCTCTTCTTTTTTATTTTTCATTCTTTATTAACCTATAAAATAATATCAATTTCAAACAATTATAGCATCCTAACCGAATAAATTATATAATTATATGTAAATAATTTTACAAAAGGGCAAAATTATAAGAAAGCTCTTGACAAAAGTGCCGCCGCATGTTTATAATATAGGGTAACGTTTTTTAAATAATTGATTATATTCAAGGAGTTATAATAAAGATGCTTAGAACATATCAGCCCAAGAAGCTGCAGCGCCAGAAGGAGCATGGCTTCCGCAAAAGAATGTCCACCGCCAATGGCCGCAAGGTACTCAAAAGAAGACGCGCAAAAGGCCGTGCAAGACTCAGCTATTAAAGCCGAAAAGAAGCGGATAATTTGAAAGTCATCTCCATCACCGAGAACCACCTGTATTCGAAGGTCTACGCCAAGGGGAAGAAGTTTGTCACCCCCACGGTCGTTGTATATGTGCTTGTAGATTACCGCGCCGCGCGCTTTAGAAAACAGAATCCGGAGAAGAAATTTATTAATCGCGTCGGGCTTACCGTTACGAAAAAAAACGGCGGAGCCGTAACGCGCAACCGAAGCAAGCGGGTGCTGCGCGAGGCCCTTCGCAGCGTCGAGTCGCACCATAAGCTCCGCACCGGATTTCTTATTGTTCTTGTTGCGCGCGACGCGACGGCGGTCTCTAAATCCACCGCCGTGGCAAGCGACCTGTCCCGGGCGTTTTCAAAACTGGGTATGCTCTCCCCCCTTCCGCAGGAAAATAAATGAACAGCATACCGCAAAAAATTGTTCTTTCTTTAATTGATTTTTACAGACGCCGCATTTCTCCGCTGAAGCATAGGCCGACATGCAAATATTATCCCACATGCTCTCAGTATGCCGAACGGGCAGTGAGCGAGTGGGGCGTTTTTGTAGGTGGAGCGCTGTCACTGTGGCGCGTTCTGCGCTGCAATCCTTTCTCGCGCGGGGGGATAGATTATGCCCCGCGCCGCCGCAGTCCCGACGAATCCGCCGCACACAGCGGCGTGATACGCATTTATTATTATAAACCGGACGCGTCGCCGGACGCCGCGACAGAATAAACCGTTTTCCGCGTTTTTTGGGTATCCGCGGTCAGTCCCCCTGACGGCGGGCGCCGTCCCCTACATATTCGATACACAATAAATAAAATAACAGCCGCGACGCCAAGAAAAGAGCGTTTCGCCGTAAGGATTGTTAATGTCCAATTTTTTTGATTTTTTAAACATACCGATGGGGTATGTTATACGTTTTTGCTATACCATATTTCCGAACTATTTACTGGCGCTGCTGATTTTCGCGTTTGTCATAAAACTCCTGCTTTTCCCGCTCGGAATAAAGCAGCAAAAAAACATGGTTAAGCAGGCAGCGCTCAAGCCCAAGGAGATGGCGATCCGAAAGCGCTACGCGGGGCGTACGGACAAGGTCACGCAGCAGAAGATGAACGAAGAAATCATGAAGCTGTATCAGACCGAAAACTTCAACCCCATGGGCGGCTGTCTGCCGATGCTTGTCCAGCTTCCGATAATCATAGGGCTCAGCACCGTTATAAACAACCCGTTAAAATATTTGTGCAGCTTCTCCGCCGAAATAATCACCGCGATTTCAGAACGCGTCACACAGCTTTACACCTCGTCGTCGCTGGCTCTGACCGGCGTCACCCAAACGATTATAGATAAGCTCGCGGCCGGGAAGGCGCTGCTGCCCATTGAAACAGTCACCATAATGCGCGGCTCCAACTTTTCGCTGTTCTCCGACCTGCTGCCCGGTAACTTCACCGCCTCGCAGCTCCCCGACTTCACCGCTTTCGGCGGGCTTGTAAATCTTGCCGAAAATCCCTCGCTTAATCCGATTAATTGGCTGATCATAATCCCGATACTCACTTTTGTGATAACTTTCCTCAGCATGAAGCTGACCCGCAAAATGACCTACACCCCGAACATGGGCGACGCCAACACTCAAACCTCCATGAAGCTCATGGACATCACCATGCCGCTGTTCAGCGTGTGGATCACCTTCACAGTGCCCTCGATTATCGGCGTTTATTGGATTTATCAGAACATTCTCAGCACCCTTCAGCAGTACATCCTGAAGCTGATGTACCCCATCCCGAATTTTACCGATGATGAACTTAAAGCCGCCGAACGCGAGATGAACGGCACCATCCGCAAGGATAAAAAGAAAGTCCGCTCGCTGCACCGCATCGATGAAGATGACGACGACGAATCCGAAACTCCCGCAAAACATTCCGCGGTAAAATCCGGCAAGGGAAACCCGCTGATCGAGCAAGCGGCGCTTAAAGACGAAACAGACAATCTGTCGGGCGGTAAAAATAAATCGGACAAGCCAGAGGATTTGTCCGAGGATAAATAAATCTGAGAAAAAGTCAGAGGATATTTCTATGAAACAGGAACTTGTCACTACCGGTAAGACAGTCGAAGCTGCGGTCGCGGCTGCGGCTGACAGCTTTGGTGTCGATATCTCAAAGATCGAATACGAAGTGCTTGAAAATCCGAAAAAGGGCTTTCTGGGCTTCGGCGAAACCCTTGCGAAGATACGCGCGGCATATACGCCCTCACCCGAGCATAACGCGCTGACTTTTGTGCGTAAATTGCTCGATGACATGGAAATTAACGCAAATGCGGAGCTGGATGAACCGGAGTCCGGGCCT
>DHAH01000075.1:0-289 GCA_002397345.1 Clostridiales bacterium UBA4959 | reverse complement strand
GGATGAACCGGAGTCCGGGACACGCGACCGTGTATTGAATATCACCGGCGCGGACGCGGGCGTACTTATCGGGCATCACGGCGACACGCTCGACTCGCTGCAATATCTTGTCAATCTCGCCGCAAACAAACGCGATGAGGACGACGAGCACAACTATACGCGCATAACGGTAGATGTGGAAAATTACCGCGCCAAACGCGAGGAGACGCTGCGCACGCTTGCGCGCCGCATGGCGTCGAAGGTACAGCGTTATGGCAAGAACCTTACGCTCGAGCCGATGAATCCCTAC
>DHAH01000120.1 GCA_002397345.1 Clostridiales bacterium UBA4959 | reverse complement strand
AAAAGTCTTTGCGGAGCTTTCTTCAGAAAGCGACCGTTCCCCCGTTTCCCCGTCCCCCATTCCGTTTACAATTGTTTAGCTGTAAGCGCTATAATTTTGTCGATATCGTCGGGCTGTATTTTTGTGTTATGCGCAGCGCGGTTGCGTTTAACCGCGCCGCATTTTTTGCAGCGGTAGACGATTACATAGCCCTTCCTCGCGTCGAGCTCCGCCGCGACGGGCTCGAGCGTACCGCCGCAGGCAGAGGCGCGGTCGCCGGGTATGACGTCGACATGCAGCGAGTGCAGGCAAAACGGGCAGTGATCGCGCGAGCTGGAGCCGAGCGGCTCAACGGACGCGCCGCAGTGCGCGCAGATAAAGCCCGTGTCATTCTTGATAAAGTTGGCGCGCTCGCCACGTGCCGCGCTTTTTTCGGGCTGATCGTACCGTTCAGGTCGTTTCATCGGAATTACTCAATTTATTTGACGGTATTTCCAGCGCGCGGTAGGCGTCGGTGTATTCCGCGTTATAGGACTCCGCGTCCGCTTTAAGCTCCTCATTGAAGATGCGCGCCATATAGGCTTCGCGCAGCTCCTCCAGATGAGTGTTTATATACACGTCCTCCAGCGGCAGGCGGCGGATGATGTGATAGCCGTACTGCGACTCGACCACGCCGCTGGTTTCGCCTATACCGAGCGATTTCACCGTGTCGCCGAACGATTTTATCATCTGTCCTTCGGTGAAATAATAACCGTCGGGATTGCCCTTGACGCCCGTGTCCTCGCCGTATTGGTCTTTCAGCGCCTCGAAATCCCCGCCGTCCTTAAGCTGTCCGAGCAGCTTTTCCGCCAGCACGCGGTTGACGGAGGGCACATCGCCTTCGTCATTCATAATAAGGATATGTGTCGCGCGGTAGAAATTTTTCGGAATATCCGCGAGCAACGTCGCGTCGTCGGCGTGGATAATGCCCGACGCTTCGTTTGTGACATGCTCGTACAGCAATCGCCATAGCTGGTTCAGCTCGAGCATCTGCCCGAACATACGCTCGGACATATGGTTGCTGTCAAGACTGTTATAAAACTCCGACACGTCGGCATAGCTCTCTTTGGTTTTATTGACAGCGTTTTCGATGGAATTTTTAACATCGGACGACAGCGAGATTTTATACTTCTTCGCCTGTTCTTTTATGGCGTGATTGCGGCGCAGCGCAAACAGCACCTCATCGTCAAGCGCCTTGACATGGGCGGGATCGTTCCAATAGCTTTCGTCGCCCCGGTCGTAATCGGCTTTGGAATTATAATAAAAATAATTAAATTCATCAAGCGCGATTTTTTCGCCGCCGATAACCATAACCGTGGGGTTATCGGTATTGCCCGAGCAGCCGAAGCAGACGGTGACGCCGATTAAAACGGCGAGCAATAAACAAAGTTGTTTTTTCATAAATACTTCCTATTATTATGGGAGCATGGGTGGACATTTTATGTCCACCCAATTCATCTCTGTATCCTCGTTAATATTTGCCTTCGGCGTCGATAGGCTCGCCCTTAACGGCGCGCACAGTGTCGTTGAGCGCCTTTTGAACCTGATCGTTCAGGGTATAGAACAGCCCCGTACCGTTGACCGTATAGAAGCAGCGGCGCGTCGAATACGGGTAGAATTTGTAAACCGTGACTTCACCCGCGTCAGTGACGACGGTCAGCGTCATCATGCACTCGAGCCGGCTCACGTCGCTCTGCTCGGTGTAGTCTTCCATATTAATAGAGAGCAGCGTCTTATAGAACTGGCGGAAGTTTTGCACATCGTCAATTGAAAAAGGCTTGCCGGTGCTTTTCGGCGTGATTTTTATGGTTTCTTTCTCGCCCTCGAGCGTGAAGCTTTCGGAAACGTCTTTTCCCTCAATGGAAATCTGCGCGATGTCGTTGATGTTCTTGTAAAACACCGGACGATCGACGAATTTAATGAGATCCCAGTCAAGGAAGGCTACATCAGCGTAATTAACCGTCGCGACAAGATTGAAAAGCTGCGAATAGGCGTACATCACGCCCTTATCGTCGGGTTTGCTGAAATAAACGGCGCTGTCAACGCCTTTGTTGGTATAAAGCAGCCCGTATGCGGGCGCGTCGAGGTCTATGCCGTAAGCGTCGCGCAGATGGTCGGGCGCGATAGGCTCGCCCTTTTTGCCCAGCTCGACACAAGCGGTGCCGTAAAAATTCGACAGCTTTTGCAGGATAGTATCATAATTTGTGGTGTTCGGCGTGTAGTCCGCCGGATATTTCATCACATACGAGCCCATTGCCGCCGCGTCGTTCATCTCCTCGCCGGTCAGGAAATCGATCCAGACCACAACGTCGCCGTCGCGGTAGAGATAGAAATCGTCGACCATGAAATAGGTGTTGGTCGCGATCGGATATGAAAGTATGGGCATGATTATTGCCGTCATATCGGAAAGCAGCGTCGCTTTCAACGTGGTGTCGAGCACATAAACGGCGTTACGCCCCTCGTAGGCGGCGTAATAGCCGCCGCCGGTCGGGATCAGGTCGCCGATATGCACGGTGTGCGCTGTGCCGTCGCGTTTTGTTATCGTGTACCACGCGAAATTATCGTTTGGGCCAAGCCCGTAGGCGTGCATTTCCTCATCGGTGAGATCTATCCCCACGCGGTCCATAGAGAGCGTGTATCCCGCGCAGACGACCATGCTCGAGAGCGCTTCAAGACTGTAGGGCGCGTCCTCGTGATCCTTTATATGGAACTCCTCGTCGCCGCCGCGGAACATTGTATACGTGCCGAACTCGTTGTGTATCTCGATTGACTGTATGTCGGCTTTCTCGATATGCTCCATCATGAGGATGCGGTTGTTTGTACCCAGCACCTCGCCCTCGAGCAGCTCCGGCACGTTATCGGGCTTGGCAAGACTGGCTATGAGCGGCTTTACCACGGCGAAATACGCGACTACGCAGAGGACGAACACCGCCGCGAAGATTATGATTGTACGAAGTTGGCGTTTTATCATAAATGCCTTCTCCTTAAATATACGACGACGCCGAGCGCCAGCGTGCAAAGCGGCAGTAAGGTGATTATTATACCCGTCCAGACGTTGGCCTGCGCGGTGGTGATGTCGAGCGCCTTGTCGTCGAGCACCTTGAAGCTGATGCTGATCGGCACCGTTTCCTTTCCGAACGCCTTCATGGCGGAGAAGATGATGTCGCCGTTGCCGTATGAGGGGCTGCCAATATATTTATCATCGCACAACGAGCCTGTACCGCCGACCATTACATAGCTGTACAGGGGCGTGTTGTTGACCATGCGCGTTTCGCGGCTGATCGTCAGCAGATTATATACGCCGGGTTTGCCGGGCTCCGTCGCCGGAGCGCCGAATTCCAACGCCTCGGCGGTGCCTTTTGACGAGGTCCGAAGCACGACAGAGGTGTCGCGTCCGTCCTTGCTGTCAAACAGCAGCGTGATCGGGCGGGCGTATTTGACGATCGCTTTCGGCGGCGTTTCAAGCGACCACAGCGTCTTTGTCAGCGACGAGCCCAGCCCCTCGCGCGTATATTCGGCGACAAGCTCTGTGCCGTCAATCGACAGGGAATTGGAATAGTCGCGTATCAGCGAGCGCTGGAAGCCGATGCCCCACTCGGACAGGAACTCCTCCAGCTCGGGCAGCGCCTTCACCGTCGCGTCGACGAACACCATCAGGTTGCCGTAATTGTCGAGCAGATTGTCGACCTTCGCGATTTCGTTGACGCTGTCCTTCGAACCCAAGAAATCGGTGCGGGGGTTGTTAATGACGATTACTTTCGCGGAGCTGTCCATTTCTTCTTTGGAAAGATCAATCATCCGCGTGTCGAAACCCGCGTCGTAGAATAAATTGTAGATAGTCGTGCCGTCGACGGTTTCGCCGTGACCTGTGGTGAAATATGCGATCGGACGGTCGCCCGCCATCTGCAGTATCGCGGCGGTGATTTTATACTCGGCGTTGAGCGCGAACACCTTGCCGCTGTCCTTGCCAAAAGTATACATCGCCTCGAGGCTGAACTTGCGGAAGTCGCTGCCGTTTTCGACGATGACATCGGTGGTTTTTACATTTGTTTCCGTTGTGGTTTTATACGCGTCGGAAAGCGCGGGATATTTGACTACATCGATATAATCGATTGTGATGAAGTCATATTTTTTCGCGAATTCCTTCGCGGTATTATGCACCAGCCGCGACTCGAGCGCGGCGTCGAGCTTGTCCGGATCCGTGCAGAATATGATGCGGATTTTAAAATCTTCTTTGGTGCGGTAGGGGTCGAGCAGCATGCCGCTCGCTTCGGTGATGCCGTAGAGCTGCCCCGTTGTCATATCGGCGAACCAGTTGTAATTCGTGGCGAGGGCAGAGAAGATCACGTTGATAACCACCACCAGCGCGACAAACGCGACGGTCAATCCGGTCGCAGCCGCGCCGTATTTAAATTTGGGATTCTGCCAGAACGAGCGCTTCTTCTGCGCGCTGGGTATATACGCGGCTGAATTGTTTGGTATATTATTCATTTAATTTGTACCCCCGTAATTATTCCCAGCGGCGTTTTTCGTAAACGCGCACCGTGAGGAAGATGAACACCCCGACTATCGAAAAGTAATACAGCACCGCGTTGAAATCGAAAATCCCGAACGTGAAGCTGCCGAAGCGGCTGTAGATCGAAACCCAGTCGAGCAGGGCGCGGAGGGGATAAAAATCGATGTATTTATTGAGGAACCCGGCCGCGAGGAACAGCATTATCACCGCGATCGTTCCGATGGCTGCGATTATCTGGTTTTCGGTGAGCGCCGAGATGAAAATGCCGATGGCAACGAACGCGCCGCCGATGAGCAGGATGGCGATCGAATAACCGACGAGCTGCGCGCCGTTCGGCGTACCGAACTTGTACAGCGTGTAGAAGTTCAGGCAGGACACGAGATATGTGCCCGCGAACATTGTATAAGCGGCGAGGAATTTTCCCGCCACCATGCCGATAAGGCTGACCGGCGAGGTCATGAGAAGCTGCTCCGTGCGGCTGCGGCGCTCCTCGCTGAACATTTTCATCGTCAGCAGCGGGATAACAATGATAAACGCGAACAGCAGCATGGTGAAATAGCTTGCAACGTCGCTGCTTGCGGCGGCTTGCAGCGTGCTGAGCGAGAACATGAAGCCGCTGGCGCCGAGAAACACCGCGATAAACACATAACCGATGGGAGAGGTAAAATACGAGCGCATTTCGCGCTTGAAAATCGCAAACATTGTGCTGTACCTTTCTTGATAAAATTGGGGCTACGGGGATGCGTCGGGAGCATCTGATGCCCCCGACCCCCCGCAATTATGGGTTAGGGGTAATAAACGATCAATGCGCCGTCCTGTTCTAATCCCCTCTGAGGGAGGGTGGCGCCGTCCGGCTCCAATCCCCTCTGCGGAGGGGT
>DHAH01000015.1:3668-4718 GCA_002397345.1 Clostridiales bacterium UBA4959 | reverse complement strand
CGGCACGCCGCTGTAGCTCTCGCCTGTGGTGAGGTTGTTGATTGTGCCGGTTTCGAGGTTGACCTCCACCTCGTCGCCCCGGCTGATTTTCGCCGCCGCTTCGGGGCATTCGACAATGGCAAGCCCGATATTGAGCGCGTTGCGGTAGAAAATCCGCGCGAAGGTCGCGGCGATAACGCAGGAGATCCCCGATGCCTTTATCGCGATGGGAGCATGCTCGCGGGACGAGCCGCATCCGAAGTTTTTTCCGCCAATTATAATATCGCCGGGCTTGATTTTTTTATGGAAATCGCTGTCGAGATCCTCCATGCAGTGTGCGGCAAGCTCCGCCGGATCGGTTGTATTGAGATAACGCGCAGGGATGATGACGTCGGTGTCGATGTTGTCGCCGTATTTTATGGTTTTGCCTTTTATATTCATTTATTTCACCCCGTTTTTATCGTCAAAAAAACCGTCCTTATCCTTGCCCGTTACAGCCGACGCGGCGGCTACGGCAGGAGAAGCGAGGTAAACCTCTGATCTGGGGTGTCCCATGCGCCCCACGAAGTTTCGGTTTGTCGTCGCGACCGCGCGCTCACCCTCTGCAAGGATGCCCATGTGACCGCCCAGACACGGTCCGCAGGTGGGAGCGGATACGGCACAGCCGGCGTTTATGAATGTTTCAACCAGTCCCTCCGCGACGGCGTTCAGCATGATATTCTGCGTCGCGGGGATGACAATACAGCGCACCCCCTCATGGACTGTCCTGCCGCGCAGTATCTCCGCCGCGACACGCAGGTCTTCGATACGCCCGTTGGTGCACGAGCCGATTATAACCTGATCGATTGTAATATTTCCGATTTCATCGATAGTTTTGGTGTTCTCGGGCAGGTGCGGGCAGGCTACGGTCAGCTTTATCTGTGAAAGATCGATTTCATATGTTTCGTCATACTCCGCGTCGGGATCGGCTTCGTATTTCGTCCATTCGTGCTTGGAATGCGTCTTGGCGTATTCTTCGGTGACTTCATCAAACGCGAAAATACCGTTTTTTGCGCCCGCTTCGATTGCCAT
>DHAH01000015.1:2759-3493 GCA_002397345.1 Clostridiales bacterium UBA4959 | reverse complement strand
GCGCCCGCTTCGATTGCCATGTTGGCGATGCAGAGCCTGTCTTCCATAGTCAGCCACCGTAAACCCTCGCCGGCGAACTCCATTGATTTATAAAGCGCGCCGTCGACGCCGATTTTACCGATGATGTGCAGAATCACGTCCTTACCTGAAACCCATTTGCCGGGTTTGCCGGTGAGGTTGAACTTTATCGCCGGCGGCACCTTCAGCCAGCATTTACCCGTCGCCATTGCGAACGCCATGTCGGTGCTGCCCACGCCCGTTGAGAAAGCGCCCAGCGCGCCATAAGTGCAGGTGTGGCTATCCGCGCCGATAACAACGTCGCCCGGTCCGACAAGCCCCAGTTCAGGCAGCAGCGCGTGTTCAACTCCGACGCGACCCGTGTCGAAAAAGTTCACGATGCTATGTTTTTTAGCGAAAAGTCTGACGGCTTTACACTGTTCGGCGGCTTTTATATCTTTATTCGGCGTAAAATGATCCATCACCAGTGCGATTTTTTCGCGGTCGAATACTTTTTCTAAGCCCGCTCTCTCAAACTCGCGTATCGCGACGGGAGCGGTTATGTCGTTGCCCAGCACCATATCAAGCGAAACGGTTATGAGCTGCCCCGCGCTCACGTTGTCCAGCCGCGCGGCGGCGGCAAGGATTTTTTGCGTCATTGTCATGCTCATTTGGTTTCTTCTCTCCCTGTTTCGTAGATAAGTGTGTTAATCGCGTTTATATACGCTAAAATGCTC
>DHAH01000015.1:0-2605 GCA_002397345.1 Clostridiales bacterium UBA4959 | reverse complement strand
AAAATGCTCGCTTCGAGGATGTCGGTGCTCAGTCCGTATCCCTTGACGGTATTCTCGCCGCTTTTCACCTTGACGCTGACCTCGCCTTGCGCGTCGCGTCCCTCGGTTACGGCTTCGATGTTGTATTCGTCAAGGGTCACGGGCAGCCCCACAATCTTATTTATAGCGTTGAACGACGCGTCAACCGGACCGAATCCGATTGCAACGCGTTCCTCACAGCCGTTGTCAGCTTTTGAAAGCGTGATGCTTGAAGTCGGCGTGATCGTATTGCCGGTGTTGATTACATAACGCTCGAGCTTGAATACCTCGGGAATTTCTTTTTTGAGTGCGCTGTGCGCCAGCGCTTCTATATCGCGGTCGCTGACCGTTTTTTTCTTGTCAGCCAGCGCCTTGAAATCCTTGAAAAGCTGATCGGCGGCTTCGACGCTCACGAAAATGCCCAATTCGCGCAACCGCTCGATGAAGGCGTGCCGACCCGAATGCTTGCCCAGCACCATCTTGCTGCGGCTGAGTCCTACCGACTCGGGCGTCATGATCTCATATGTCAGCGCGTTCGCCATCATGCCGTGCTGGTGGATACCCGCCTCGTGCGCGAAGGTATTGTCGCCTACAATTGATTTGTTTGGCGCAATCTTCACGCCGGTGAGCTTGGACAGCAGCCGGCTGGTTTTATAAAGCTGCGTGTTGTCGATGTTCGTATCCGCGCCGTAGAAATCGCGTCGCGTTTTCAGGTTCATAACCAGCTCTTCCAGCGCCGCGTTGCCCGCGCGCTCGCCTATGCCGTTGACGGTGCATTCCACCTGATCCGCTCCGGCATACACCGCCGCCAGCGAATTCGCTACCGCCAGCCCGAGGTCGTCATGACAGTGCACCGACATCGTCACATTTTCGATGCCCTGCACATTCTCACGCAGATAGGTTATCAGTGCGCCCATTTCCGCCGGAGTTGCGTAGCCGACCGTATCGGGGATGTTCACCGTTGTCGCGCCCGCCGCAATCGCGCCCTCGAGCACGCGGCGCAGGAACTCGCGGTCGCTACGGGAAGCGTCCTCGGCGGAAAATTCCACGTCGGGACAATATTTTTTAGCGTACCGCACCATTTCAACCACTTGCTCGTACACTTCGTCGGGCGTTTTTTTAAGCTTGTATTCCATATGAATGGGCGAGGTCGCCAGAAAGATGTGGAGCCGCGGATTTTGGGCGAATTTGACTGCGCCCCACGCGCTGTCGATATCCTTCGGCAGTGCCCGCGCAAGGCTGGCGACTGTCGCGTTTCGAATTTCTTTCGCGATCAATTTTACCGAGTTGAAATCGCCCTGCGACGACGCGGCGAAACCCGCCTCGATGATGTCAACATGCATTGCTTCAAGCTGACGCGCGACCTCGATCTTTTCGGTATTGTTCATGCTGCAGCCCGGCGACTGTTCGCCGTCGCGCAGCGTGGTATCAAAGATCTTTATATTTCTCATTTTATACCCCGTTAATAATTCGTTTTTAACACCGCGCCGTCGGATGCGGATGAAACCTGTCTTGCGTAACGCGCCATCCAGCCTTTGGTTATCTTTGGCGCGAGCGGCTGCCATTCGGCGCGCCGGGAGGAAAGTTCCTTATCTGGCAGCTCCGCGTTTATCGTTCCGGCGGGGATGTCGATCGTTATTATATCACCCTCGCGGAGCAGCGCGATGCTGCCGCCCGCCGCCGCTTCGGGGGAGATGTGTCCTATCGCCGCTCCTCGCGTTGCGCCCGAGAAGCGTCCGTCGGTGATGAGCGCGACTTCTTTATCCAGCCCCATACCCGCAATCGCCGAGGTGGGGCCGAGCATCTCGCGCATTCCCGGACCGCCGCACGGACCCTCGTACCGAATGACGACTACGTCGCCCGGTTTGATTTCACCGCCGTAGATAGCGGCGATCGCGTCGTCCTCCGAATCGAATACCCGCGCGGGCCCGCTGTGCACAAGCATATCCGCCGCGACCGCCGAGCGTTTTACCACCGCTCCGTCAGGCGCTATATTGCCGCGCAATATGGCGATGCCGCCGGTCGGCGAATATGGTTCGACGCAGGTGCGTATCACTTTTTTGTCACGGATCACGGCGTCTGCGGCGTTTTCACCCGCAGTCGCTCCCGTGACTGTCAGCGCGCTGCCGTCGTAATGACCGGCCGCGATCAACTCGCGGATGACCGCCTGAACGCCGCCCGCGCGGTATAGATCCTCCACATGATACGGTCCGGCGGGCGCAAGACGGCACAGGTTAGGGACACGCGCGCTCATCTCGCTGATTAAATCAAGATCGAAAGGCAGCCCCGCTTCACGCGCGAGAGCGGTGAGGTGCAGTACGCTGTTCGTCGAGCAGCCCAGAGCCATCTCGACCGCTAGCACGTTTCGCAGCGCTTTTTCCGTAATAATATCGGAGGGCTTTATATCGCGTTTTACAAGTTCGACAATCTGCATGCCGGCGCGCTTGGCAAGCCGGCTGCGTTCGGCGTAGACCGCCGGTATTGTGCCGTTGCCGGGCAGCGCAATACCTATCGCCTCGCATAAACACGCCATCGAGTTGGCGGTGAACATACCAGAACATGAACCGCAGCCGGGGCAGGCGTTATC
>DHAH01000127.1:8938-13821 GCA_002397345.1 Clostridiales bacterium UBA4959 | reverse complement strand
CACGGCGTCATCGCTTCGCTTGTCAACAAGCGAAGCGATGACGCCGTGACCGGCGATCTCCTCCGCGCCGATAACGCGCGAAGTGTCAATCATGTTATGCGTAAACGCGTCATACGCGCGCGCCAATGAAAGGGAGATGGGGTGGTTTGAATAGCTTTCGGTGTATGCGGCAAGCTCCAGCAGTTCACCCTCGGATATACCCGACGGTACAGCCTTCACCACCTCGAACACGCCTTTGGTCAGCGTGCCTGTCTTGTCGAACACGGCGGTTCGGGTGGCGGCAAGCGCCTCGAGATAGTTGCTGCCTTTGACCAATATACCGCTGCGCGACGCGCCGCCGATACCGCCGAAAAAGCTGAGCGGGACAGATATAACCAGCGCGCAGGGGCAGGAGATTACAAGAAACACCAGCGCTCTATACAGCCAATCGCCGAATTTTGCGCCCGGTACAACAAGCGGAGGAATTACCGCAAGCAATATCGCGAAGGCGACGACCGCGGGCGTGTAATAACGCGCGAATTTTGTGATGAAGTTTTCGGAAACGGATTTTTTTGTGCTTGCGTTTTCGACGAGATCGAGGATTTTACTCACTGTCGACTCGCCGAACTCTTTTGTCACGCGCGCCGTGAGCATCCCGCTCACGTTAATGCAGCCGCTGAGGATAGCGTCGCCCGGAACGGCTTCTCTGGGCGTCGATTCTCCTGTCAGCGCCGACATGTCGATAAACGAGTGTCCGTCTGTGATCTCCGCGTCGAGCGGTATGCGCTCGCCGGGCTTGATCACGATAATGTCGCTAATTTGCACCTCATCCGGATCAACGCGTTTAAGCGTATCGCCCTGCTGTAAATTAGCGAAATCGGGGCGTATGTCCATAAGTTTGGCAATCGATTTACGGGATTTGTTGACGGCATAACTTTGGAACAGCTCACCGATTTGATAAAAGAGCATAACGGCAACACCCTCGGAATATTGACCGATAGCAATCGCGCCGACAGAGGCGATGCTCATGAGAAAGTTTTCGTCAAACGGGCGTCCGCAAAACAGGTTACGCACCGCGTCGTACAGGATGTTATAACCGATTATGATAAACGCTGCCAAAAACAGCGTCAGGGGGAGCGCGCCGCCGCGCGATTTTACTATGACCGCGGCGATATATGTCCCTCCGCCGATGATAATCTGGATCAGGCGTTTTTGATTTTTATTTAATTTCATACAATATATAAGTAAAATATAAGTAAATTTACCGGCGGCGGAACGTCGTTTTTATACTATTTCCAAATTGGACTTTTTAACGACTGTCTGTATGGATTTGTTTATAGTGTCGAATTTAGCGTCATCGCCCTCAACGGTCAGTTTGGAAGCAACGAAATTTACAATTGCCGATGTGACGCCGTCCAGCTTTTTCACCGTACCCTCGAGCTTTGCGGCGCAGTTCGCGCAGTCCAGACCCTCAAGCTTGTAAATCTTTTTCATATGTTGTAATCCTTTCGTATTATTATATGTGTTTTTGAAAAAATGGTTGAACAGTCTCTCAACCATCTGACTATATTATAGTTGAGCAACCGTTCAACTGTCAAGAGTTTTTATGAATTTTCATATTAAACATTTTATGAACGGAATTGTTGCCGCAAACGCTTTACACCCGTGCGATTTTGTGTTAAACTAAACAAAATGTACTGTACAGGGCGGGAGTTATATCCGCCTTTGTAAAGGGGTGATATTAAATGAGAAAAAGCGAGCCTGTTTATGAATGTGAGGTCATACACATCGATGTGGTGAACGCGGTGAGGGCAAAAATGCCCGACGAAAACGAGCTGTGCGATCTGTCGGACTTTTTTAAAATTCTCGGCGACAGCACGAGAGCCAAAATTATCTGGGCGCTTGATGAAAGCGAAATGTGTGTCTGCGACCTTGCCGCGCTGCTGGGCATGACGAAATCGGCAATCTCCCACCAGCTCGGACTCATGCGCCGCGAAAATCTTGTGAAGAACCGCAAAGAGGGCAGGGTAGTGTTTTATTCGCTCACCGACGATCATATCAAGCAGATATTTGAAACAGGACTGGAGCATATCAGGGAACCGGTTGACGATTAATAAAAACGCCGCGGGGACGGTCACTCGTCGGCAACGATAATAATAGTTAGTTATTAAAAGCAGCCGCCCTTATGGGTGAGGGACCCATAAAGGCGGCGCAAATGCGCACAATCAACAAGTATTAAAATGTATTACATAATAATTTATTTTGAAAAGTCTTTGCACAGCTTTCTTCAGAAAGCGCGTCTCTTTTAATTGGACTTTATCTTCAATATGGAATTTAAATATTTATATTAATGAGGTAATCACTATGAGCATACCGAGATCCTATACGGGACGAAAACTGGACAACATCAGCTTTCCCATGGGCGGTATCGGCGCGGGTACGGTCTGCCTGAACGGTACGGGCAATTTTGGCAGCGTGTCGCTGCGCCACCGACCGGAGATTTACAACGAACCCAACATGTTCGCGGCGGTTACGGCGCTTGGAGAGCAGCCGAAATCGCGCGTGGTTGAAGTGAAAGTGCCGGGGAGCAAGTATTTCACCAATACACGTGGCGCGGGACGAGGTCTGGAAGGAAAAAACTACGGTTTAACACGTTTTAAGGGCGGCACCTTCAGCGCGCGCTTCCCGTTCGCGGAACTGGCGCTGTCCGACGATAAATTCCCGCTGACCGCCAAGGTTACAGGCTGGAGCCCCTTTGTTCCCGGCGACGAGGACAGCTCCTCGCTGCCCGTCGCGGCGCTGGAGTATGAATTTATTAATAATACCGGCCGGACGGCGGATTATGTATTCTATTACAGCGCCATGAATTTCATGCGCGTGAACAACGCGGCGCATGTCCTGCCGCTTGAGAACGGTTTTGCGCTTGTGCAGCCGGGCTGCGCTGAGCGCCCCGAGGAAGAGGGGTCTTTTATCGTCGCGGTTGACTGCCCGTGCAAGGTTGATACGGCGCTGTTCCGGGGCGGCTGGTTTGATCCGCTTACAATGCTGTGGAACCGTATCGAAAACGGCGAATACAACACCGCTCCTTACTCCGATCCGGAGCGGGGCGCAAGCCCCGGCGCGTCGCTGGCGGTGCCTTTTACGCTTGAACCGGGTGAAACGCGCAAAATTACCGTGCGCATGTGCTGGTATGTGCCAAATTCGCGCTTATCTGCGGGAGAGAGCGAGCCTTTGGAGGGCGAGCCGTTCTATCGTCCGTGGTATTCGGCGAAGTTTAATAATATTGAAGAACTTGCGGAATATTGGCGGAGCAATTACGATTATCTGCGCGGCGAGAGCGCGGCGTTTGCCGACGCGCTGTTCGGCGGCACGCTGCCCGACGGGTTGATCGACGCGGTCGCGGCTAACCTGTGCATACTGAAATCGCCGACAATTTTGCGCCAGCGTGACGGCAGATTGTGGGGCTGGGAGGGCTGCAGCGACGATTGGGGCAGTTGTCACGGCACCTGTACGCACGTATGGAACTACGCGCAGGCGATACCGTATTTCTTTCCCCGGCTGGAACGCACGCTGCGCGAAACCGAGTACAACGAAGGAATGGATGCGGAGACCGGCCATGTCCAGTTCCGCATGGATTTACCCATACGCAAGACAAAACACAATTTTCACGCGGCGAGCGACGGTCAGCTCGGCGGCATTATAAAAACCTATCGCGACTGGCGAATCTCGGGCGATACGGAATGGCTTAAAAAAATGTGGCAGGGCGTGAAAAAGAGCCTTGACTTCTGCATAAATCAATGGGACCCCGACCGCGAGGGCGTGATACGCCAACCCCACCACAATACATATGACATCGAGTTTTGGGGCCCGGACGGTATGATAACCGGCTTTTACCTCGGCGCGCTGAAAGCCGCCGCCGCCATGGCGGAAGCGGTGGGCGAACCGCGCGCGGAATACGACGAGCTGTTCCGCAGGGGCAAAGAATATCTGGACCAAAAGCTTTATAACGGCGAGTACTATTTTCAAGAGGTTAATAAAACCAACAAGCAATTCGTATTCGACCCGTCGCGTGAGCCTGCCGAGGCTGCGTCGCTGTTTGAGCGCGAAGGGCCGAAATATCAATACAGCACCGGCTGCCTGTCGGACGTTGTGCTGGGTATATGGCTTGCCGAGCTGTCGGGACTGGATAATATCGCGGACGCGGGGCATGTGGAATCCACACTGCGCAGCATATACAAATATAACTTCAAGCCTGATCTGTCGGAGCACGCAAATCCGCAGCGTCCGGGATTTTTCATCGCGGATGAGGGCGGGCTGCTGCTCTGTACATGGCCAAACGGCGGCAAGCCCGCGCTGCCCTTCGTTTACAGCGACGAGGTTTGGACGGGGATCGAATATCAGGTCGCGTCGCACTTGATTTCGAAGGGTTATGTAAACGAGGGAATGCACATTGTCGAAACCTGCCGCGCGCGGTATGAGGGCGAGTTCCGCAATCCGTATGACGAATACGAGTGCGGTCACTGGTACGCGCGCGCCATGGCATCATACGCGTTATTGTGGGCGTATACCGGAGCGCGGTACGACGCGGTGGACGGCACAATGTACTACAGCCTGAAAAACGGGCGTGATTACGAAGTATTCATCGCCACCGCGACCGGCTGGGGCGTTTTGACGGTAACCGGCGGCACACCGTCAGTGAAGGTTATACGCGGGACAATCGATGTAAAACGTTATAAAGAATTAAATTAAAAACGGGGGGTACGGTCGCTTTTCAATTCTCAGTTATGTTGAGAATTCAGACTGAAAATCCAATTAAAAGGGAACGCGCTTTCTGAAGAAAGCTGTGCAAAGACTTTTCAAACAAAAATTATAATGTAATTCGTTCTGATACTTGTTGAATGTGC
>DHAH01000127.1:8316-8808 GCA_002397345.1 Clostridiales bacterium UBA4959 | reverse complement strand
CACCCATAAGGGCGGCTGCTTTTAAAAGCTCCGCAAAAACTTTTTAATAAAAATATAAAGTATTGTAGTTAATACCAGTAATAGCCAATGTTTGCGGTTCCAAGGGGGACTTTCCCCCTTGGCGGGAGCTCGAGAGCAGCGCCCTCGATCGCGTCCCCCGTACTTTGCCGGACTCGGTTGACAATACCGTCCGATGTGTGATATAATAGTAATATAAACATGTACAACCTCGACATCCGGCGCTCTGTATGGCACGGCTGTCAGAAAGGGATGAAGATGAGCGGAAAGAACATTCCCGTCAGCACGCTGCGGCGGCTGCCCGTATACCTGCATTACCTTAATTCAATAAAAGATAAAAGCGTAAATATTTCGGCGACGGCGATTGCCGAAGCGTTCGGCTGGGGCGACGTGCAGGTGCGCAAGGATCTCGGCGCGGTGAGCGGCAGGGGACGTCCAAAAACGGGCTATTCCGTCGCGGAACTTATTTCGCAG
>DHAH01000127.1:0-8024 GCA_002397345.1 Clostridiales bacterium UBA4959 | reverse complement strand
TTTCGCAGAATATGGCATCGACATTATCGCGGCGTTCGACTCCGACCCCGCGCTGCAGGGCACCCATACAGGGGGTAAGCCTATATTGTCCGACTGTGATATTGAAACCTTCTGCAATGACGAAAATATAAAGCTGGGGATTATCACCGTTCCGGCGGAATCAGCGCAGCCGATATGCGACCGCCTGACGTTCTGCGGCGTAAAAGCGATATGGAATTTCGCGCCGACCATCCTGCGCGTGCCGGAGAATGTGGTGATCGAAAACGAAAACCTGGCGTCGTCGCTCGCGATTTTGTGTATGCGTATGCGCGGTGAAATTCCCGGCGCGGTCGCGTACAGCGGCACGTTTGGTTCGGGGTTATAATTAAAGTATTATAACCGTATAATATATAACAAATCGCGGGGCTGTAAGCGGTTATTATTACAATTTGTACAACGTAAGGGCGTGGTTATAAGTTTGAATCTGATGCATATGAAATACGCGGTGGAGATTGCCGAAACCAACTCCATGACAAAGGCGGCGGAGCGTCTTTACACCGCGCAGCCCAACCTCAGCCGCGCTATCCGCGAGCTTGAGAACGCGCTGGGCATCGTCATTTTCCGCCGTACGTCAAAGGGCATCTATCCAACCGCGCAGGGCGAAGAATTTCTCTCCCGCGCGCGCAAGATACTCGCGCAGGTCGACGAGGTGGAGGACATGTTCCGCGACGGCAAGCGGCACGAGAACCAGTTTTCGATCTCGGTTCCGCGCGCCGGCTATATAGCCCATGCTTTTACAGAATTTCTAAAAAAACTCGATCCCGCGGACAGCGCCGAGATATACTATCGCGAAACCAACGCGATGCGCGCGATAAGCAATATCTTGAACGCCGAATACCGGCTGGGTATACTGCGCTATCAGTCCGCGTACGACCGCAATTTTAAAATAATGCTCGACGAAAAAGAGCTTACCTCAGAGCTGATCTGTGAATTTACAAACGTGGTTGTAATGAATAAACAAAATCCGCTGGCGCAGAAAGAAGAAATAACGCTTGACGACCTCGCGCCGTTTGTGGAGCTGTCCAACCCGGATACGTTCGTACCCGCAATGTCGCCCGTCTCCGCGCGGAAAAACGAAATTGTCGGCAATACCTCCCGCCATATATACATTTTTGAGCGCGGCAGCCAGATGGAACTGCTTGGTGAACTGCCGGACACCTTCATGTGGGTGAGCCACATCCCGCCGAAAATGCTGGAGCTGCACGGACTTATAACCCGGAGCTGCGCGGAGAATACGCGCAAATACCGCGATGTGCTGATATATAAACGCGATTATAAGCTGACGGAGTTGGACAAGCTGTTTATTGACGAGCTTACGACGGCAAAACGCAGTTTTCGCGTTAACTTGTAAAACGATAAAGGCATATCGATAAAGATATATCGATATGCCTTTTTAATATTTCACAAACACCCCCATATATGATATGATATAAACGAAAGTAGAATTCTTAAACGGAGGGTGCAAATATGACACAGAATGAACGTCCCGCAAACAGCGGATATGAATATCCCATAATAGACAGCGCGGAAAAATTCGCCGCTCGGTTGGCGGAGGTCAGAACCGCACAGCGCGCATACGCGGCCTATTCACAGGAGCAGGTCGATAAAATTTTTAAAGCCGCGGCGATTGCGGCAAATAAAGCGCGTATCCCGCTGGCAAAACTCGCGGTAGAAGAAACCGGCATGGGTATTGTCGAAGATAAAGTAATTAAAAACAACTACGCTTCCGAATATATCTACAACGCATATAAAAACACGAAAACCTGCGGAGTGGTTGAAGAAGATAAAGCGTTCGGCATAAAAAAGATAGCCGAACCGCTGGGCGTGATCGCGGCGGTCATTCCGACCACCAACCCCACCTCGACGGCGATATTTAAAGCGCTGATCGCCTTAAAAACCCGCAACGGCATCATCATGAGCCCCCACCCGAGGGCGAAAAAATGCACCATCGAGGCCGCGCGCATCGTGCTTGAAGCCGCGGTCGCGGCGGGCGCGCCCGAAAACCTCATCGGTTGGATCGATGTGCCCAGCCTGGAGCTTACCAACCTTGTAATGAAGGAAGCCGATATAATCCTTGCCACGGGAGGCCCCGGCATGGTAAAAGCGGCGTATTCGTCGGGCAAACCGGCGATCGGCGTCGGCCCGGGCAACACACCCGCGATAATTGACGAAACCGCCGATATCGTGCTCGCGACAAGCTCGATAATCATATCCAAAACATTTGACAACGGCATGATATGCGCGTCCGAGCAGTCGGTTATAGTGCATGACAAGGTCTATGACGCCGTAAAAGCGGAATTTATAGCGCGCGGCTGTCACTTCCTTAATCCGGAGGAAACGGAAAAGGTTCGCAAGACCATTATAATAAACGGCGCGCTCAACGCCAAGATCGTCGGTCAAAGAGCGGCGAGGATCGCCGAGCTTGCCGGAGTGAATGTACCGGAAAACACGAAAATCCTGATCGGCGAGGTCGAGAGCGTCGAGCTGACCGAGGAGTTCGCGCATGAAAAACTCTCGCCCGTGCTGGCGATGTACCGCGCGTCCGATATCGGCGAAGCGTTTGACAAGGCTGAACGCCTGATCGCCGACGGCGGCTACGGTCATACCTCGTCGATATACCTCAACGCCGTTACCGAAAAGGTAAAGCTTGATGAATTTGCTCAGCGCATGAAAACCTGCCGCATACTCGTCAACACCCCCTCGTCGCACGGCGGCATCGGCGATTTATACAACTTCAAACTTGCTCCGTCGCTCACACTCGGCTGCGGAAGCTGGGGCGGCAACTCTGTCGCGGAAAACGTGGGCGTGAAGCACCTGCTTAATATTAAAACAGTCGCCGAGAGGAGAGAAAATATGCTGTGGTTCCGCGCGCCGGAGAAAATTTATTTCAAAAAAGGCAGCCTGAACGTCGCGCTCGACGAGCTGGGCAATGTTCTTGATAAGAAAAAGGCGTTTATCGTCACAGACAACTTCCTGTATGCAAACGGATATACAAAACCGGTTGAAGCCAAGCTCGGCGAAATGGGCATAACATATACGACCTTCTCAGACGTCGAACCCGATCCCACCCTTGCCTGCGCGCGCAAAGGCACAGAGCGCATGACGGCGTTTGCGCCCGACGTTATCATCGCGGTCGGCGGCGGCTCGGCGATGGACGCGGCGAAGATCATGTGGGTGCTGTACGAGCATCCCGAAGCAGACTTCCTTGACATGGCAATGCGCTTCATGGACATCCGCAAGCGCGTCTACACCTTCCCCAAGATGGGCGAAAAGGCGTATTTCGTCGCCATTCCGACCACCGCGGGCACAGGCTCCGAGGTAACCCCCTTCGCGGTTATCACCGACGAGACTACGGGCGTTAAATATCCGCTTGCCGATTATGAGCTGATGCCCAAAATGGCAATCGTCGACGCCGACATGATGATGAACGCGCCGAAGGGCTTAACCAGCGCTTCCGGTATCGACGCGGTGACACACGCGCTGGAGGCTTACGCCTCTATGATGGCGACAGACTATACCGACGGGCTGGCGCTGCGCTCGCTGAAGATGATTTTCGACTATCTGCCCCGCGCGTATGATAACGGCGCAAACGACCCAGTCGCGCGCGAGAAGATGGCAAACGCCGCCACAATGGCGGGTATGGCGTTCGCAAACGCATTCCTCGGCGTATGCCACTCGATGGCGCACAAGCTGGGCGCCTTCCACCACCTGCCGCACGGCATCGCTAACGCGCTTATGATAAACCATGTGCTGCGTTTTAACGCGTCCGAAGTTCCGGTAAAGATGGGCACCTTCTCACAATACGCCTACCCGCACACGCTGGCGCGCTATGCGGAGGTCGCCGATTATCTCGGTATTGGCGGTTCCACAGACGAGGAAAAGTTAAACGGGCTTATCGCCGCTATCGAAGCGCTGAAAGCGCGCATCGGAATCAAGCCGACAATCCGCGATTATGTACCCGATGAAGCGGACTTCCTCGCACGGCTTGACGAGATGACCGAGCAGGCGTTCGACGACCAGTGCACAGGCGCCAACCCGCGCTATCCGCTGATGAGCGAAATCAAACAGATGTACCTTGACTCATATTACGGTTGACCGGCGGGGAGCCGGGGGTATAATTATAAACCGCGACACCCCCGGCACGCCGTTCTCTCCCAACTGAACTTTAAATATAAATTCGTGAAGGGGTGTATAACAAGATGAACATTCAAGCTGATAAAATCATTGCGGTCAGGACTTCCAAAACAGTCTACCGTGACGGTGACACTGTGCTCAAGGTTTTCGACTCGGATTATTCCAAAGCCGACGTCTTAAGCGAAGCGCTCAATCAGGCGCGCGTAGAAGAAACGGGGCTGAACATACCCAAAGTGCTGGAGGTGTTCAAACCCGACGGCAAATGGGCGATCCGTTCGGAATTTATCGAAGGAAATACCCTGCAGCGCATGATGGACGAGAATCCCGGCAAAAAAGACGAATATCTTAATTTATTCGTCGAGCTGCAAATGACGGTCCATCAGAAAGAAGCTCCGCTGCTGGGCAAGCTTAAAGATAAAATGAACCGTAAAATCAACCAGAGCAACCTTGACGCGCCGACGCGTTATGAATTGAGCACGCGGCTCGAGAGTATGCCGAAGCACAAAAAGCTGTGTCACGGCGATTTCAACCCTTCCAATATTATAATCCGTCCCGACGGAACCCCGTTTATACTCGACTGGTCGCACGCGACGCAGGGCAACGCCTCCGCCGATGTCGCGCGCAGCTATCTGCTGTTCTGGCTGGCGGGAGATATAGACGGCGCAAACAAATATTTAGACTTGTTCTGCGAAAAGAGCGGTACCGACCGGAAGTATGTACAAAAATGGATGCCTATCGTCGCGGCGAGCCAGTCGGTGAAGGGCAAACCGCAGGAGCGTGAATTCCTGCTCCGCTGGGTCAATGTGGCGGAATACCAATGAGCTGTTACATGGCGCAGGCGCCGTTAAACAGAATGTATATGCATTTGGAGGATATAACGACATGAAAGTCACGGTTTGTATCGGCAGCTCCTGTCATCTTAAAGGTTCGCGTCAAGTAGTGGAGCAGCTGCAATATTTAATCGATCAGAACAAGCTCAAAGATAAAATCGAGCTCGGCGGCGCGTTCTGCATGGGTAAGTGCAAGACGGGCGTCAACGTCACCGTGGACGGCGAGTGCCACTCTGTCTCGCCCGAAACGACGAAAGAATTTTTCGAAAACGAGATAAAAGCGAAGCTGTAGAGCGGTTCCGGCAGTCAAATTAACCGCGCCGCACACACCCGAAATAAACGGGAAAACAGAAACATATGGCTGAATTTCTTAAACTTATAAAATCAAACTGTAAAAACTGCTATAAATGTATCCGCCATTGCCCGGTGAAGTCGATACGCTTCTCGGGCAACCAGGCGCACATTGTCAGCGATGAATGTATCCTCTGCGGGCAGTGTTTTGTAGTCTGCCCGCAGAACGCGCGTCAGATAGAGGACGAAACAGAGCTTTCCCGCGTCCTGCTGGACGGCGACAGGCCGGTGATCGCCAGCGTCGCGCCGTCGTTCGCGGCGTATTTCGAGGGCGTGGGCATAAACGCGCTGCGCGAAGCGCTTATCAAGCTGGGTTTTTCGGACGCCGAAGAAACGGCGCTCGGCGCGACGATGGTCAAACGCGAATACGAGCGGCTGCTGCGCGAAGAGGCTCAGGATGTTATCATCACCACCTGCTGCCACACGGTGACGCTGCTGGTAGAAAAATATTATCCGGAGCTTATCGGCTGCCTTGTGCCCGTTAAATCGCCCATGCATGCGCACTGCGAGGACATAAAACGCCGGATTCCGGGCGCGGCGACGATCTTCATCGGCCCGTGCCTGTCAAAAAAGGATGAAGCGTACGCAAACGGCATCGACGCGGCGCTCACTTTTGACGAGCTGTCGGAGATGTTCGAGCGTGCGGGCATAAAGTTGGAACAAAAATCCGACAGCGATGACGAGAGCCGCGCGCGTATGTTTCCCGTAACCGGCGGCATTCTGCATACGATGACATATAAAAATCCCGCTTATACTTATATGACCGTCGACGGGGTCGAAAATTGCCGCGCGATGCTCGGGGATATCAGAGAGGGCGGTATACACCGCTGCTTTATAGAAATGTCAGCCTGTGTGGGAAGCTGCTCGGGCGGTCCGATTTTGGTGCGCAACCGCAGCGCTCCGGCGCGCCGTTATAAAGCGGTTGCCGCGTACGCCGGAGAGCGCGATTTTAATGTGGAACAGCCGCAGCCGTCAGCACTGCGTATCGAGCACAACGCCATAAAGCTGGATAGGGAATACCCGTCCGAGAGTGAAATTACCGAGATCCTGAAAAAGATGGGTAAGTTCACCAAAGCCGACGAGCTGAACTGCGGTACCTGCGGTTATGACACCTGCCGCGACAAAGCTGTCGCCATCTACAACGGCAAAGCCGAAATCAGTATGTGCCTGCCTTATCTGATGGAAAAATCCGAACGTTTCTCGAATAATATACTCGACAACACACCCAACGGAATAATGGTAGTCAACGACAGTCTTGAGGTACAGGAAATCAACCCCGCCGCGATGAAAATGCTTAACATACGTTATAAAACCGATGTGCTGGGCGAACCGGTGGTGCGGCTGATGGATCCGACGTCCTTCCTTGACGCGATTGACGGTGTGAAACCCGTGCGCGAAAAGCGGGGATATTTCGCGGAGTATGACAAATATTTTGAGCAGACTATTGTATTCGACCGCACGGCGGGCAGCTTGATCGCGCTGTTGCGCGACGTCACCGACGAGGAAACGGAGCGCGCGGATAAAGCCGAGATGTGCAGGCAAACCGTCGAGGTCGCCGACCGCGTTGTGGAAAAACAGATGCGTATCGTGCAGGAGATCGCGTCGCTGCTTGGCGAAACAGCCGCGGAAACCAAGATCGCGCTGACAAAACTCAAGGAGTCGATGCAGCATGACGAGAAGTGATCTGTGCGCCGACATCGGCTATCTGAGTATCAACCACAGCGGCGAGCAGCTTTGCGGCGACCGCGTGGAACTTATCGAGCCGGAGGACGGCGACTCCACTGTGATAGTGCTTGCCGACGGGCTGGGCAGCGGCGTTAAGGCAAACATACTCTCCACGCTGACCTCTAAAATTATCTCCACCATGCTTGCCGCCGGTCTGCGGCTTGAGGACGCGGTTGAAACAATAATAGCGACACTTCCTGTCTGCTCGGTGCGGGGGATTGCGTATTCGACGTTTACAATCATCCGCATCGCCGGAAACCGCCGCGCGGAGATAATAATTTATGACAATCCGCGCGTGATAATGATGCGGGGCGGCAAAAATTACGAGCTCGGGTTTACATCGACCGAAATCGCGGGTAAAAAGATAATCCGCGCGGAAACAGAACTGTGTGAAGGCGACATTATCTTCGCTTTCTCCGACGGCGTGGAGCACGCGGGCGTGGGGCGCAGCTATAATTTTGGCTGGAAGCGCGAGGACATCATCAAGTTTATGGCGTCTTTCCCGGGCGTAGGCTTTACCGCCAAAACGCTGACCAAAATATTGCTCGACGAAACAAACCGTCTTTACGGCGGAATGCCAGGCGACGACGCGACTGTCTGCACGCTGCTCATCCGCCGGCGCGAGCAGGTGAACCTTGTAATCGGCCCCCCCTCGAACCGTGACGATTGCGGGCGCATGATGGCGCTTTTCTTCTCCAAGGAGGGCAAGCACATCATCTGCGGCGGCACGACATCGGCGATAGCGGCGGAATATCTGGGTAAGCCGATTAAAACAAGCACGGTCTATATCGATCCGGAGATACCGCCCACCGCCGAGCTGGAGGGCGCGGATTTGGTGACCGAGGGCATCATAACCTTCAGCCGTGTGCTCGAATACGCCAGAAATTATTTGGATGACAACGACTCGTATAAAAATTGGGGTTACGGCAGGGACGGCGCGTCGCA
>DHAH01000017.1:3968-7261 GCA_002397345.1 Clostridiales bacterium UBA4959 | reverse complement strand
AGGCCGATCTTCGCGGTGTTGTCGACATGCGTTCCGCCGCACAGCTCCTTTGAGAAATCACCGGCGCTGACGACGCGCACGGTCTCGCCGTACTTTTCGCCGAACAGCGCCATCGCGCCCATCGACTTCGCGGTCTCGGGGTCGGTTTCGGTCGTCGTGACCGCCTCGCCCGATAAAATGTGCGCGTTTACGATGCGCTCCACAGACGAAAGTTCATCCGCGGTCAGCGCGGTGAAATGCGTGAAGTCGAAACGCACGCGCTCCGCGTCTACATACGAGCCTGCCTGCTCGACGTGCGTGCCCAGCACCTCGCGCAGCGCCGCCTGAAGCAGGTGCGCGGCGGAGTGGTTGCGCCGTATCGCGTCGCGGCGGGCTATGTCAACGTTAAGACGCAGCGTGTCGCCGACGGCTGTCTCGCCCTCTGTCAAAGTGCAGACATGGGCGTACACACCGTCGGTCTTTTTCGTGTCGGTGACGGTTATCGCGGCGCCGCCGCCCGATATTGTTCCGCTGTCGCCGACCTGACCGCCGCCCTCGCCGTAGAATACGGTTTTATCCAATACAAGCGAAAATTCGCCTTCGTTTACGCGCTCTATAAACTCGCCGTCGCTGATAATCGCCAAAACCTTCGCGTCGCAGGATACGGCGTCATAACCGAGGAACTCGGTTTTAGGCAGATGATCGAGCATCGACTTCGACGCTTCGCTCCAGCCGCTTTGTCCGGCGCGCGCGCTGCGGGCGCGGTCGCGCTGTTCGTTCATCAGCGTGCGGAAGGTGTCCATATCGACGCCCAGTCCCGCTTCGTCGGCAATCTCGCGCGTCAAATCTATGGGAAACCCGAAGGTGTCGTATAATTTAAAGGCGTCCCCACCCGAGATAACGGCAATACTGGCTTTTTTGGTGTCGTTTATCATGCCGGACAATATATTCAGCCCCGCGTCGATAGTCGCGGCGAAGCGCTCCTCCTCGGTGGCGACGACGCGCTTGATATACGCGAGCTTTTCGGTCAGCTCGGGGTATTCGCTCAGGTTTTCGCGCGCGACGACGTCGATAATACCGGAAAGGAAGGGCTTTTCTACGCCGAGCAGCCGTCCGTGACGCGCGGCGCGGCGCAGCAGGCGGCGCAGTACATAACCCCGGCCCTCGTTGGAGGGTACGACGCCGTCGCAGATCATAAACGCCGAGCTTCTGGCGTGGTCGGTGATAACGCGCAGCGAAATGTCCGACTGTTTGCCCGCGCCGTAGGAAACGCCGGAAACGTCACTGACCGCGAGCATTATATTTTTTACGGTATCGACCTCAAAGAGGTTATTCACGCCCTGCATCAGGCAGGCGAGCCGCTCCAGCCCCATACCCGTGTCGATGTTGGGCTTCGCGAGCCGCGTGTAGGTGCCCTTGCCGTCGCTGTCGAACTGCGTGAACACGAGGTTCCAGAACTCCATATAGCGGTCGCAGTCGCAGCCGGGCTTGCAGTCGGGCTTGCCGCAGCCGAATTTTTCGCCGCGGTCGAAATGGATCTCCGAGCAGGGCCCGCACGGACCGGAGCCGTGCTCCCAGAAGTTGTCCTCTTTACCTAGCCGCACGATGCGCTCCTCGGTTACGCCGACCACGCCGTGCCAAATGTCAAACGCCTCGTCGTCGTCGAGGTAGATGGTGACCCACAGCTTGTCGGCGGGTATCTCCAGCCATTCGGTGATATATTCCCACGCCCAGGTGACAGCCTCGCGCTTGAAATAATCGCCGAACGAGAAGTTGCCCAGCATCTCGAAAAATGTGCCGTGGCGCGCCGTCAGTCCGACACGGTCAATATCGGGTGTGCGGATGCATTTCTGGCAGGTGGTCATGCGGAGGCGGGGCGGTTCTTCCTCGCCGGTAAAATATTTTTTCAGCGGCGTCATGCCCGCATTGATGAGCAGTATGGATTTATCGCCGATGGGTACGAGCGGGTAGCTCTTGCGGCGCAGATGACCCTTCGACTCGAAAAATTTCAGATAGCTCTCCCGCAGATCGTTAAGAGAGGTCCATTTCATAAATTATATATCCGTCCTTGTAGGGTGCGCCGCTGCCGGCGCACCGTATTAGTATAACCGAAAAACCCTATTATAACAAATAATTATAACAGGGCGGGGAGAGATTGTCAAATATTTTTTGCGGCGCTTTCCTCGGCGGCGATCTCCGCGTTGGCTTCATTTAAAATTTCACGGAAATTACCGTATGTTTTTGGGACTAATTCCATTCCGTTTAACATAGCCGCCAATGTTTCGGCGTTCGGTTGCGGTTTGGCGACCTCAAACGGTAAACCCTCCCGGCGGATAGATTGATTTAAAAAAATTCTGATCGCGGTTGGCGTATCAAGCCCGAGGTCGGCAAACAACGCGTCTGCCTTGCGTTTAATATCTTCATCTATGCGAACTTGTATTAATGTTGTTTGCGCCATTTTTATAATCCTCCGACAGAAGTATTTGTTTATACTATTATTATACTACTAAACAATACTTTTGTCAATTGTTTTACAAACACTTATTTATAACCTCGAGCAGCCTTCTGTTTTCATCCAGCGAATGCTCCCAGTACATGATCCCTTTAAGCCCGCGGTCTTTTATATACCGGCATTTATAAGCGACAGATTCTTCGTCGTCGTATGTGAGAAAATGCTTCCCGTTGAACAGATACGGGGCTTTCGCGCTATCGTCCCAATGCCGCACATAATCGTTTTTGTTTATATAATTCGCGCACAGCTCCGCGTAGTTCGGGCCGAAGCCGACGCTGTCGTCCGACGGCTGGGCAAACCCGCCGTTCTCGCTGCTTGTAACCGCTTTCCACTCGCGCGAATAGAACGCCGCGCCGATAATCAGCTTATCAAGAGGGATGCCCGCTTCGTGGAAGATGCTCACCGCGTTATCCGCGCAGGAATACCGGACGGAATTTTCAGGCTTGAACAGGTTGGTGTGATGCATAGTGGTTTTGCCGCCGCACATGTCATAAGTCATAAGCTGGACATAGTCGAGGTATCGCGCGACCTTGTCCATTTCTGTGCCTTTTAAGAAATATTCGCCCGCGCCGGCGGCGATGGATACAAGGGCGGACGGCGGCAGCGCCTCGCGGATCTTCCGCATCATGGTGGTAAAATTATATTTATCGTCGGGCGAGGCGTCTATACCCGCCGAATCGTAGCATGGATATTCCCAGTCGATATCGATGCCGTCAAGACCGAATTTATTATACGCGTCAAGCGCGGACTGCGCGAATATGTCGCAGCCCTCCTCGGTTGATGCCGCGGTAGAAAACCCGCC
>DHAH01000017.1:0-3817 GCA_002397345.1 Clostridiales bacterium UBA4959 | reverse complement strand
AAACCCCGCCGATCGTCCATCCGCCGACGGACAGCAGTATCTTCAAATCCGGGTTATATCCGCGGATCCGCTCGAGATGCTCCATGTTCTTAAGGTGGCGGAGCTTCACCCTGCCGTCCTCAACATGACCGAACGCTATATTGATATGCGTCAGCATCTTCGCGTCCGCTTCGGTGAATCTGTCGAGATAGCCGTCCCCGACGTAACCTATCTTGTAATATGCACTCATGCTTTTTCTCCTGTGTTTTTATATTTATGTATATCCGGGCGTGAGGGGCAGAGCCCCTCCCCTACAATGTCTGATTGTGGGTGTTTATACCAGCGGTTTGCCTTCCCATTCGGGCGCGGGCGAGGCGTCCATCAGCTTCGTTATCGTCGGCGCGATGTCTATACTATTCGCTCCGGGGGCAAGCTCGCCGGCGGGGATGCCCTCGCCGCGGATAAAGAGCGGAATGGTCATATCCTCGTCGCAGTCGCTGCCGTGGCTGCGCCCGTGACCGCCGTGATCGGCGGTCACAAACATTGTATAACCGAGCGGGAGCGCCGCGCCGGCAAGCCTGCCCAAATCGTCCCACGACGAGCGCAGCGCGCGCATATACTCGTCGCTCAGCCAGCCGTTTTGATGTCCGGCTTCGTCCACCCAGCCGAGATAGACGAACATAAAGTCGGGCGCGGAATCGGTTACGGCGCACAACGCGGCGTCCGCAACCAGTTTATTTGAAACCTCCTGCCCGTGTTTATAGCCGGAAAACATTACCGAATCCGCGAGCGAGCCGGGACGCGTCAGATCGCGCAGCTCATCCCAGTTATAATAAAAAGCGCACTTTTTACCCGCCGCCGACAGCCGCTCGCACAGCCCGTCGATCGGTCTGACCTGCGGCGTATAGGTATTGGATAATATCCCGTGCCGGTCGGGCGGCACGCTGTGGAACAGCGACATGTGGCAGGGCAGCGTAACCGACGGCATGACAGTCCGCGCGGAGAGGGTATAAAGCGAATTCGCGAGAAATTCATTCGCGACGCTGTGATTCGCGGCGGTGACGGCGTCGGGGCGCATACCGTCGACAAGCGCGAGCAGAATTTTATTTGGCATATTGGAAAGTCCCTCCATATTAATAAATCACGTTAATTTTAATCTTTTCGCGCGTCGTTGTCAACATGCATGGCGATAAATTATAAAGTTACTATTGAATTCCTGTGTGATGCGTGATATTATATTACAAAGGATAGCTACAAATATTGTATCGGAGAATGCGCGATGAGATACGGTGAGGTGGATTTCGTCAGGCTTTCGGGCAATTACGACAAATGGTGGGAGGGCGAGCTGGGCAGACCGATCGTGCCGGTGGTGTTTTGGGGCGCCGATCCCGGCAGACCGGAGCCGAAAAGCCCTTCGCTGGGTTTCGGCACGTCCTTTGACGAGCGTTTTTCGGCAGAGGAGCTGCTCGACAGGCAGGATTACAACCTTTCGTGCTGCGAATATTACGGCGATGCGTTCCCTTTTATAAATATGAGCGCTTTCGGTCCGGGCGTGGCGGCGGCGTTCATGGGCGCGACCCCGCATACCGCCGATTATACGATCTGGTTCGACGACCCGCGCGCAATACCGCTGCGCGAGCTGCATTTCGAGTTTGACGCCGGAAACAAGCGGTATCGCCGCGTGCGCGAATTTTATGTTATCTTCGCGCAGAAATACGCTGACCGCGCGGTAATGTCAATGGCCGACCTGGGCGGTGTGCTTGATATATTAAGCGCTTTCCGGGGCGCGGAGAACCTGCTGCGCGATCTGTACGACGAGCCGGAGGAGGTGCTGCGCTGCGTGCATGAGATACAGGCGGCGTGGCTGCGGTATTTTGACGACCTCACCTCCATTCTCGCGCCGGCCGCGCGCGGCTACACGCACTGGGACGGCATATTTAATTCAAAGCCCAACTATATACTGCAAAGCGACTTCTCGTATATGATCGGGCTGGAGATGTTCGCGCGTTTTGTTATGCCGGAGCTGGAATCGACGGCGGCGAAGCTGGACAGAGCCTTCTACCACCTCGACGGCGCGGGCGAGCTGCCACACCTCGATATGCTGCTGGCGTCGGAGCATATAAAGGGCATCCAGTGGGTGCCCGGCGCGGGCACGCCCGAGCTTTCCGACTGGACGGAAGTCTACAGGCGCATTGGCGCGTCGGGCAAAAAGCTGCACAACATACAGGCGAATCTTGACAATATCGAGTGGGCGACAGAGATGCTGCCCTCGCCCGACGCGCTGTTTATCGGCGGGCAGTGGTTTCACCGCTCGCAAAAAGCCGGGGTGCTGGAAAAGCTGCGCCAGTCAGGCATTACATATACATAAAAATATTAAAATCCGGGATATTGTAATCATGCAAACTATTTTTCGTCTGCTCAAAATGGCAAAACGATATTGGGGCAATCTTGTTCTCGCGACATTGGGCGTGCTGGGTACGGCGCTGCTCGGACTGGTCACGCCCGAGGTGGTAAGGCAATTTACGGCGCTGCTCGAAACACCGGGCGCGCTGACGGCTAAAGCGATCATCATTTTCAGCGTTATACTTATCGCGGCGTATCTGCTGCGCGCCGTATGCCGCTGGATGAGCCTGTCACAGGCGCACGTCGCCGCGTGGAATTTCGTGGGAGATATGACGCTGGCGGCATATGAACGGCTGCAGACACTCTCCCCGCGATATTATAAGGATAAACAAACGGGTTATCTCATGAGCCGCGTTATAAACGACACGCGGCTGCTCGAGGTGCTGATCGCGCACTCGCTGCCCGATTATGCCACCAACGTGCTGGTGCTCGTGTTCGTCACCGTCATGATAATTATAATCAATCCGCTGCTGGCTGCGCTGACACTGATCCCCGTGCCGATCGTCTATTACATAAGCGGACTGTTTTCAAAAAAAGTCGCGCCGCTGTTCAATATCAACGCCCGCGTGCTGGGCGAGCTGAGCGGCACGATACAGGAGAACCTGTCCTGTCTGCGCGAGATACAGGCGTTCGGACGCGAGGAATTCGAGCGCGAAAAGCTGTCGGACGCGTGCAAACACTACAGCCGCGTGAATATCAACGCCAACTTCGCCAACGCGCTGTATCAGCCGTCGGTCGAATTCTTCACCTCGCTCGGGACCGCGCTGGTGCTGGGCTTCGGCGGCATGTTTATTTTGGGCGGCCATCTCAGCGCCGCGGATATAGTCGGATTCTTTATGTATCAAACGCTGTTCTATCAGCCGCTGTCGGTATTGGCGCGGCTGGCGGAGGACATCCAGTCGGCGCTCGGCGCGGCAAACCGCGTGTTCGATCTGCTCGACACGCCGCCCGACATTGCGGATACCGCCGCAACCGGCGGCGCGGAAGGTGTTCCCGTACCCGATGTGTTCAAGGGCAGCATCGAGTTTGATAACGTCAGCTTTTCATACGAGAAAAACGAGCCGGTGCTCGCAAATATCAGCTTCACCGCCAAGCCGGGCGAGATGATCGCCATCGTCGGCGCGACCGGTGTGGGCAAAACGACAATTTCTTCGCTGCTCGAGCGCTTTTTCGATCCCGATTCGGGCACGATCCGGCTCGACGGGTATGATATAAAAGAACTGCCGGTCAAAACGCTGCGCGGCGCGATTTCAACCGTCATGCAGGACACGGTATTATGGGGCGGCTCGATAGCCGACAACATCGCCTACGGAGCGGAGGAGGGGCGGACTGTCACCCGCGCCGAGATTGAGGAAGCGGCTCGCGCCGCCAGCGCCTACGATTTTATTTCCGCAATGCCCGACGGGTTCGACACCATGCTGGGCGAGCGGGGCGT
>DHAH01000097.1:363-3885 GCA_002397345.1 Clostridiales bacterium UBA4959 | reverse complement strand
GCGGGCGGCACGTTGGGCAGGATCTCCTCGTGGCTGGGCGAGATAACGATATTCGGGCCGAGAATATCGCGCACGCGTTTGACTTCTTCCTCAATTTGAGCGGGTGTCGCTTCCACGAAGAAGCTTTGCGCGTCGATACCGCCCAAAAACGCGATGTCATTTTTAAACTGCGCCAGCGATTGCGCGCTCATACCCGCCGCTTGAGCCTGAAGGGGGTGCAGTGCGTCCACGCCAGCGTCGATGAGGTCGGGTATCACGCGGTAAATCGAGCCGCAGGAGTGCAGCATTACGATTTTGTTATATTTTTTACCCACCGCGATCAGGCGCTTTGCCGAGGGCAAT
This sequence comes from Clostridiales bacterium UBA4959, assembly GCA_002397345.1. Lineage (GTDB taxonomy): Bacteria > Bacillota > Clostridia > Oscillospirales > CAG-272 > DTU078. The sequence goes on along the minus strand of DHAH01000097.1, from coordinate 3,543 downwards.
ACGAATTTGCGGAACAAATCGGGCGAGAGTATCAAATCGCGCTGCGTACCGAAATCGTTGCCGAAAAACATAATGTCGGCACGGTCGCCCAAGCCCGCGAAAAATTTTTCGTTTGCTGCGACGTAGAAATCCACCACGCGCTCGGTCACCGCTTCGACCACGGCGGGGTTTTCATACATTTTTACAAAGTAATTTTCCATACCGAAAAAATCGGCGACTATGTGGTAATAGCAGCCCCACATGCCGGTGAACACCGCCTTGTCCGGGTGACGGTCGATCGCGGCGTAAACGTCGGTGAAGTCGCAATATTTTACGTCAGGCCACGGATAGCGGTCGACGTCGGCGACGTCTTCGGTATCGGCGAAGCAGCCGGCGGCGCTCAGCGTATGACGGCCGCCCGCCCCCCAAGCCGTATCGAACATAGGCTGTCCGTCCGGGTGGCGATATCCCCAGTCGGCGGAGAGACAGCGGCAGTCGTCGTTAAGATATGTAAAAATCGACTCGTAGTCCTGCCCTATACCCCATTCGCGCGCCATGACAGGCACGATGGCGCTGCTGGGATGACCTGTCCAGAATGCCAGCCCGTCGGTATTTTTACGCGTGAAAATATTTTTTACGATCTCGCGGGAAGTCATTTTTTTATCCTCCATTTTTTAATGTCCGGCGATATATCTGCCCGACTGATAAAAATCAGCCTGTCAGTCTTTGTCAGCCTGTACGGCGCGCCTGATATTTACGGCGAGTAGCTTCGCCGCCGCGCAGATGACGCTCGGCTTTATTGCGTTCCAGCACCTCGCGCGCTTTTTCGAACAGCGACGGGTTTATCTCGCGCAGAATGCCCGTCACATCTTTATGTACAGTCGATTTTCCAATCCCGAAGCGCGCCGCCGCGATCCGCACGGTGGCGTCGTATTCTATTATATATTCCGCGAGCAGCTCGCAGCGCTCCTTGATTCTCCCGGGATATAAATCGGTCGTCGTCATAATGTACCCCAGCATGTTTATGGTTTGGTACATCTATATGACGTGCGTTGTTAATATATTCAAATATGGGCGGAGGAGTGATTCCCAAATTCTTATTCGTGGGAGAGTGTTCTCTCCAAATCCCAACCTGAGAGGGCATCCCTTCCAAATCTCCACTGCGGAGGGGTGGCGCCGCTGTGCCGGGGTGGTCTCTTCGAGTATGTAATGCGGATTATAGCTGTTTGCGGCGCGTTTATACTGACCACCCCCCGTCTGCGGGCGTACCCCTCCACGGAGGGGATTGGGGACAGGAATGGGGAAACGGGGAAACGGAGAAACGGAGAAACATTTTATATGCAGAACGGCGGGCGGGGGGAACCCCGCCCCTACAACGTTCGATGGTTCGATGGTTCGGGTGTGGTTTGCGGCGCGACGTGGGCGTCGCGCCTTACATGCTGGGTGCACCGTATATTATAATAATCCTTTGTCTGCGGGGTGTGAGGGGAGCGGGGTGACCTTATCCCCACCACGTGTACCCCCGTTTCACCGCGCCCCCCGTCCCCCGGGCATTACCGATATTGCAGGCGGCGGCCGCCGTAGACGGGTTCGCAGGTCAGGTTTATGCCCAGTTTACGGAACACATCCTCGTCGACCTGCGACAGCAATACCGACGAGTGCGCTTCGCAGCCGCGCAGGGCATGCAGCGCCTCGAAGGCAGCCAGCGCCGGCCCGCTGTTCGCAGCGCCGATCGACAGCGCGACAAGCGTTTCGTCGCTGTGCAGACGCGGGTTGCGATTGCCCAGCGCTTCGACTTTAAGCCGGCGGATCGGCTCGATAACCTCGGGCGGGATCAGCTTAAGACATTTGTCGATACCCGCTTCGGCCTTAACCGCGTTGAGCAGCGCCGCCGACGCGGCTCCGAGCAGCTCGGAGGTTTTGCCTGTCACAATCCGACCGTCGGCAAGCCCGATGGCGACGGCGGGATGTCCGCCCGTATCGCGAGAACGGTCCAGCGCCGCGCCGACCACCGCGCGTCCGTCGGGTGTCACGCCCGCTTTGCGCATGAGAAATTCCAGCTTCGTGACCTCCTGCTCGCCGCAGGCTTTGCCGCGTTTACGGTCGCAGACCGACGCGAAATAGCGCCGGATGATCTCCTGACCCGCCGCAAGCTCGACGGCGGCGGGATCGGAAATGCAGTACCCCGCCATGTTCACGCCCATATCGGTGGGCGAGCGGTAGGGGCTTTCTCCGCAGATCTGAGCGAGCATGGCGGACAGCACGGGAAAGCTCTCCACATCGCGGTTGTAGTTGACCGCGGTTCTGCCGTATGCCTCCAGATGATAAGGATCGATCATGCTGACGTCGCCCAGATCGGCTGTCGCCGCTTCGTAGGCGAGGTTCACAGGGTGACCCAGCGGCAGGTTCCAGATCGGGAAGGTTTCAAATTTCGCGTAGCCCGCCCTCACGCCGCGTCGGTTTTCGTGATAGAGCTGCGACATGCAGACCGCCATTTTTCCGCTGCCCGGACCGGGCGCTGTCACCACCACCAGCGGCCGGCTGGTCGCGATATAATCGTTGCGCCCGAACCCGCGCTCGCTGACTATAATGGGGAGATCATAGGGGTAGTTTTCGATGGTGTAATGGCAGAACACGCGCATGCCGATGCCCTCCAGCCGCTTTTTGAAAGCGGCGGCGGCGGGCTGGTCGGCGTATTGGGTGATAACCACGCTGCCCACATATAAACCCATATCGCGGAAGGATTCGGTAAGGCGCAGCACGTCGTTGTCATAGGTTATGCCGATATCGCTGCGCATTCTGCCCGACTCGATGTCCCCCGCGCCGATAGCGATCACAATCTCAGCGTCGGACGCCAGAGCGCGCAGCATCTTTATCTTCGTGTCGGGTAAAAACCCGGGCAATACGCGGGAGGCGTGATAGTCGTCGAACAGCTTGCCCCCGAATTCAAGGTACAGCTTGCCGCCAAACTCGGAAATACGGTTTAAAATCTGCTCGGACTGCTTTTTTATATAAAGTTCGTTGTCAAACCCTTTAATATTACGCAGGCAGAATGAACCCGTGCCTATATCCGTTACCATTATTTACTTTTATACCCCTTTAAAACATAATTATAAGTGTGCGATCCGGACGCAGCGTTTAACGTTAATTTATACTTAAATCCGATTATAAACCCGGTAATTAGCTATCGAATTTTAGTAT
>DHAH01000097.1:0-163 GCA_002397345.1 Clostridiales bacterium UBA4959 | reverse complement strand
TAGCTATCGAATTTTAGTATTATGTAGCGGAACAATTTTCTTCTTAATGCTCACCCGAAAATATTTTTGCCAGATTATCGTTATACGGCGGTTTTATAATGCCTTTGTCCGTAATAAACGCGGTGATAAGCCCCGCTTCGGTTACGTCAAACGCGGGGTTGTA
>DHAH01000005.1:2999-4182 GCA_002397345.1 Clostridiales bacterium UBA4959 | reverse complement strand
ATATCCTGTCCGCGTCCGACGCCTGACTGGGACGCCGGGACGAACAGCTTCATCGAGCCTACGTCAAGCAGCAAGCCGCCCTTGATGATCTCCGCGACTTTTCCCTCGATGATCTTGCCGCTTTCGTTTGCCTCAAGCACGCCGCGCCATGCAACGATACCGTCCGCGCGCTTCTTCGACAGCGTTGCGACGCCGTCCCTGTCGCTGACGTGGGTCACGATTGCCGTGATTCCCTCGCCGACAATAAATTCTTTGTTTACGTCAAACGCAGGATCGTCCGAAAATTCGGATTGCGGGATAATTCCGGTGAATTTTGCGCCTAAATCCACGTGCACTTCGCCGGGCGAAACGAACGAGATTGTACCGCTGACTGTTGCTCCTGTATTTATAGGTTTCAAAGATTCATCAAGCATTCCCGCGAAGTCGTTTTCGTCGATAATATTACCCTCCGCGTTATTTTCCGCCCCTTCGGCGGCGAGACTTTTTTCCTGGTCTGTCATTATATTTTTAACCTCCTCAATAATGCCGCGCGGCGTCGATGCGCCTGCGGTAATTCCCACTTTAAAGCCTGTTGCCGGTATTATTCCGCGTTTACGCAAGGAGGTTATACCGTCACTCGCTTCCGACGCGTTTTCAACAAGCAGAACTGTGAATCCGTGCCGCGTCGGGCAGGATGACTGTGCTGTCTCATATAACCGGTTCGTATTGGAGCTTTCTTTTCCGCCGACCACAATCATCAGGTCGACCTGTTTCGACAGCTCTTCTGCTTCGGCTTGTCGATTTTCAGTCACTCTGCATATTGTATCAAAAATTTTTACTTTTGTATATAGCTTTTGAATAATTTTTTGAGAATTTTTATAATCTTCGTATAAATGTGTCGTCTGTGCGACCATTATTACACCTTTTTCGCACGCGGGATCCGCGCGCAGCGTATCAAGCGACGCTTCCAAAACCTGAGCCGACGGAAAAATGTATACAGGGCCATCCGCGTAGCTGCGGATACCGATGACGTCTGGATGACGCTCGTCGCCGATGATAACCGTAACCATACCGCGATGCGATTCCACCAGCCGGTGGATCTGCTCGACCGACGGACAGGCGCAGTCGATAAATGTGAAGTATCTGTTTCGTTCCGCGAGCTTGCGGAGCTTTTCGCTCACGCTTTTTGTCACCCCGTGCGCGC
>DHAH01000005.1:0-2798 GCA_002397345.1 Clostridiales bacterium UBA4959 | reverse complement strand
GGTGATCATCGTTACCCCGTGCGCGCGGGTAACGATGATCACCGGACTATTTTCGCTTGCCGACGCCGCGAGCGCGTCAAGCTCGTCTTCATGTGCGGCGCGTACCCCGCGTAACTCGAAGCCCGCGACGATGTCCGGATTGTGGATCAGCCTGCCCAGCGTGTAAACGCGCGCCGCGGTACCCGAATATTCGGCAATCAGTCGCTCGACGGTTTCAACGGCGCGTTTAACGCCGTAGCAAAACCCCGCGTTTTCGGCAACGATTATTTGCATAAACCGTTTAATCCTTTATCATCTCGTTAATTTTACCGAACACATATTCCGAAGCGCGCTTATATTCGTCGGATGTGGTCGCCGTCAGTGCCAGCTCGTCGGGATAAATAGGCTTGCCGATGCGCACATCGATGCGGCGGAACGGCACGATGCGGAATTTTTTAGTTTGTATGCATACGGGCAGGATCGGCACCTTCGCACGGCTCGCCACCATGGCTATACCGTGTCTGACGGGCGTGGTGCGCGGATCGACGCCCACATGACGTGTGCCCTGCGGGTAATAAGCTACCGCCTCGCCGTTTGAAAGCAGTTTCAGGGTCGTTTTTATCGCCGCGACATCCCCCCCGCCGCGCTTGATGGGGAACGCGCCAAGCGCGGTGATAAGCTGCTTCAATAGCGGTATTTTAAACAGCTCAATTTTGGCAAGATAGCGAAGCTGACGTTTAAGCGACGCGCCAAGCACGACCACATCGCTGTCGGAGATATGGTTGGCGCAGACAAGAAGCCCGCCCTCCGCAGGCTCGTTCTCCGATCCTTCCACATGTATATTGTAAAACCAATTTACAATCGGACGGAAATATTTATACAGCCATGCGTATAATTTATTCATGGGTTTTTATCCCCAATTTTATCGCGTATTATCGCCAGCGCCGCCGAAAGCGTCTCCTCGGGCATAAACCCCGAATTATCGAGCATGACAGCGTCGGCGGCGGGTACGCAGGGAGACTCCGCGCGCGTGGCGTCGCGCTCGTCGCGCTGCTTCATGTCGAACAGCACTTCTTCGTATGTGGTTATAATGCCTTTTGACGTCAGCTCTTCGAACCGGCGCGCCGCGCGGTTATCAAGACTGGCGGACAAAAATATTTTCACCGCCGCGCCGGGCAGTATAACCGTACCGATGTCGCGTCCGTCCATAACAGTGTTATTATCCCTCGCCGCGTCTCGCTGTATGCCGAGCAGCATAGTCCGCACCTGCGGAATCGCCGAAACTTTAGAGGCATATGTCGATATCGCCGGCAGGCGGATTTTATCGCTTACATCAGCGCCGTTTAATAAAACAAGCTGTGTGCCGCCCTCGTATTCGAGTTTTATATCCACGCTGTCAAGCGCCGCCGCAACGGCGGCGCTGTCGTCGGCATCGATACCGCGCTCGTATATATAATATCCGACTGCGCGATAGAGCGCGCCGGTGTCCACATACGCAAAACCCAGCTCGCGCGCGAGGTTTTTTGCCAGTACGCTCTTACCCGCGCCCGACGGTCCGTCAATAGCGATGTTTATCATTGTTACCTCATATTATTACAAAAGACAGGGTTAAACCCCGCAAATAATAGGTAGATTTATAAAAATTTAATGCTACAGGCAGTTGGGTTATCCCTATTCGCTGGTAAATTTAGGTGGGTGTCCTAACGCGTTTGCGCTCACCGCGCTGCGTCAATTCCAGCCGCGCGCCCGGTTGAAAACGCGATTTGCAGATTAAACCCGCCGGTATACGCGTCCACATCGATCACCTCGCCGGCAAAATACAGACCTTTAATTTTCCTGCACTCCATTGTGCGCGGGTTCAGCTCGGTCACATTCACGCCGCCGGAGGTTATAATCGCCTCGTCGATGGGGCGTGTGCGCTTGACCGTGCAGCACAGCCCCTTGAGCAGAGAAACCAGTGTACCGCGCTCCGCTTTGGTTATACTGTTAACCTTGCGGTGTGCTTCTATACCCGACAATTTGATTATTACCGGGATCAGTTTCAGCGGCAGCAGATCCGACAGCGCGTTGCCGAAATCGCGGTTTTTATATTTACTGAAATCGGATAATATCCGCGCGTCAAGCGCCGCCATGTCAAGCGCGGGTTTGAGGTCGAGCGTGATTTTATATCTTTCGGGTGTAACTTCCGGCAGATAAGCCGACGCGCTCAAAATCATCGGGCCGCTCACGCCGAAATGCGTGAAAAGCAGTTCGCCGAAATCGTCGTAAACGGTTTTATTCGTCGTCGTGTCAATAACTTTCAGCCCCGTATTTTTCAGCGACAGCCCCATTGCTTCGGCGCACCAGTCCTCGACCGTTTCAAACGGCACCAGCGACGGTTTAGGCGGCGTGACCGCCAGTCCCAGCCGCTCGGCAATACGCAGCCCGTCGCCGTCAGAACCCGTCGCTTTATAGGACAGCCCGCCGGTCGCGATTATCACGCGGTCGAACTGATACGCGCCCGACGCGGTTCGCAGTCCGGCGACGGCGCCATCAACGACCGTTATGTCCGTGACGCGCTCCCGTATTACCCTGCATTTGCGCCCAACCTCCCGGCGCAGGGCGTTCACAATGTCCGACGCCTTGTCGGATACAGGAAAAACACGCCCGCCGCGCTCTGTTTTAAGCGGCACGCCCAGCGACTCGAAATACGCCATTGTGTCGGCGGGCGTAAAATTGTTTATCGCGGAATATAAAAAGCGCGAATTTGTCGGCACCGAGCGTAAAAATTCGTCGGGCGGGCAGTTATTTGTCAGGTTGCAGCGGCCCTTGCCGGTGAT
>DHAH01000159.1 GCA_002397345.1 Clostridiales bacterium UBA4959 | reverse complement strand
AGGAGGAACGTTTTTCCTCGGCTTCGTCGGAGTCGGAGCCGAGGAAAAACGTTCCTCCTGTATGCGCTGGCTGCGCGGCGAATTCGCGACCCGCACCGAGGCGCGCGCTGCGCTCGGCGTGGGGGATATCATCAACGACGAAAACTGGTATGACTACATCAAGCTGCTCAGCGTATTTATACGCAGGATAGGCTATCGCGGGCTGGTGGTGTTCATCGACGAGTGCGTCAACCTGTATAAAATCGTGAACCGCGTATCGCGCGAAAACAATTATGAGAAGCTGCTCGCCATGTTCAACGACGCGCTGGGCGGGCGCGCGCCGGGTCTGGCGCTTATACTCGGCGGCACGCCGCAATTTTTAGAGGATCCCAGACGCGGGCTGTTCAGCTACGAGGCGCTGCGCTCTCGTTTGACCGACGGCAAATTCGCGGCGGCGGGATACCGCAATCTGCTCGGCCCGGTGATACGGCTGCGCAGACTGTCCGACGATGAGCTGTTCGCGCTCGTCGCGCGTATCACCAAACTGCACGCGCAGGCGTACGCATGGGAGCCGCGCGTGACGACGGAGGAACAGGCGGCGTTTCTATCAAGCTGTCTGGCGCGGGCCGGCGCGGATGTGATGATCACCCCACGCGAGATAATCCGCGATTACATGTCGGTATTGAACATCCTGCTGCAAAACCCCGCCGCGACCTTTGCCGAGATCGTGGGCAGCGGCGTGGTTACGCTTAAAACAGCCTATAACGGCGAAAACCGACCCGCCGAGGCTTCGTCGGAAACCGACGAAGCCAGCCCCTCAAGCTCATCCTTCAGCCTTGAGGACATTGAATTATGAAGTGGGCAAAATTTATAGTTATCGCCGCGCTCACCGTTTCGCTCATGTCGTGCGGTGTTCTCACAAATAAATATTCCGAACAAACCGGCGGACAGGATTATGAAACAAATTCATCCGAAAAAAGCAAACCCGCCAAAAAAACCGAGCCTGAAACTGCTCCCGTAACCGTATACAACCCCTATTTCGAGGTAGTGGCCCGCGAAACAAAAGACGGCATCCTTTATCTGCCCGCCGACGACGGGTTCGGCAATCCCACCGGCGACATTATCGTAATCGGATATAACGGCGTTTCGCAGAACGTGAAAATCCCAGCCATCATCGACGGCGGCAATGTGACGAGCATCGGCGAGGGCGCTTTTTATGGCAAGGGCAACATCTCGACCATCACTATCTCCGATTCGGTAACAGAAATCGGGCGCGCGGCGTTTTCTACCTGCCCGAACCTGACCGCCGTTACGTTTGGACGCGGTATTACCGCGCTGCCCCCGGAGTTATTGCGTGGCTGCAAGGTGCTTTCTTCCGTAAAATTGCCCGAAACGCTTACACTGATCGGTGATTTTGCTTTCGAAGGCTGTTTGCGGCTTGAGAGCCTGTACATCCCCGCGTCGGTGACGGAAATCGGGTTCGACGCTTTCATGGGCTGCGAGTGGCTGACGCTGGATGTTTCTGATAACGAACACGCAGCGTCATACGCTGAAGAAAACAAAATCAACGCCGATCCGTTCTTCACCTACTCCGCGCAGCGAGGGAGGATTTACGCCGTCGTTGCCGCCGGTGTGCTGATCGCCGCGGCGATGCTTGTTATTCCGGTATTTCTGCGTCGCAAGAAAGAGGGTGCGCGATGATCGCGGTGTTTCAGCGCGTCACTTCCGCTTCGGTAGCCGTGGACGGCGAGCTCGTCGGACAATGCGGCGCGGGCTGTCTGATATTGCTGGGCGTCGCTCGCGGCGACACCGAACTTGACGCCGACAGGCTTGCCGCAAAGCTGGCGAAACTGCGCGTTTTTGCCGACAATAACGGGAAAATGAACCGCTCTGTGACCGATATTGGCGGCTGTGCGCTGGTCGTCCCAAACTTTACGCTGCTTGCCGACTACACGCACGGCAACCGACCGGATTATCTGGGCGCCGCGCCGCCTGATGAGGCGAACGCACTTTACGAATATTTTTGCCGCGCGCTCGAGGAGCAGAGTGTGCCCGTATCGCGCGGTATATTCGGCGCGGATATGCGCGTATCACTCGTCAACGACGGGCCGGTCACGCTTGTTTTAGACAGCAGGTCGCTGGGAACGGGGATACACCCCGCCAATATATACCAAGTTAATAATTAAAACATAAATTTTTATTTGCATTAAATCTACTCAGCAGGAAGGGGTGCGGGGGATGTCATATCCCCCGCGCGTAACCCCGTTTCTTATCGATTGGAATATATAACATCATGAAATTGATTACAGATGGAAATGTCAACATATACTATGCGCAGACGCTTTGCCTGCTCTTTTTTCCCGCCGCGAAATTTTCCGAATCGGAGCCGGTGACGGGCAGTACGCCCGTGGTGACGATGACCTCGACCGAAGTTGAGAGCGGTGTGCGCGCGACGGCAAAGATAAAAATCGAAAGCGGCGAATCATACGCCGAGGTATTCAAGCAATACGGCGATAATTCGCACGGCGAAACGTCGCGTGAGGACGCGGTCGGGACGCCTTCCGACATGCTGACGGGGCGCGGCAAACGCCGCACAGAGAATATCGCGTTGGGCGCCGCTATGCTCGAGGCGGGTCGGAAACTGTTTGGCAGCACGCCCGCCTGGGGTCTGCTCACCGGCGTGCGTCCGGCGAAAATCGCAGCTGAGTTTATCGCCGAGGGGCTTGACGACAAGTCAGCTGCGCGCGAGCTGTCGTCAGATTATATGATTAACCCCAAAAAAGCCGCGCTGCTGACCGCCGTCGCACGCAACGAAGATAATATCAGAAAAACGCTCGGCGACGGGTTGTGCAGCGTTTATATTTCCATTCCCTTCTGCCCGACGCGCTGCGCTTATTGTTCGTTTGTGTCATATTCCACAAAGCGGCTGCTGTCGATGATCCCGGATTATCTTGAACGCTTATACCATGACATTGACGATACCTTTTCGCTTATCCGCGAGCTGGGACTGCGCGTCGCAACGGTTTACATCGGCGGCGGTACGCCGACCATACTTGATGCCCGCCAGCTCGACACGCTGCTCGAGCGTATCGGACGATATGTACAGCCCGAGGTGCTGCGCGAATTCACGCTCGAGGCCGGCCGCCCCGACACTGTCACCGCCGAAAAGATCGCGGTCGCGGCAGAGCGCGGGGTCACGCGCGTCAGCGTAAACCCGCAGACGCTCAACGACGCGGTGCTTGAAGGCATAGGGCGCAAGCATACCGCCGAGGATTTTTACCGCGCGTTCGAGCTTGTGCGGAACGGCGGGATTAAAACAATCAACTGCGACCTGATCGCGGGTCTGCCCTCCGAGCGGTTCTCCGGCTATTCGCGCAGTGTAGACGCGGTGTTGAAATTAAAGCCCGAGAACGTTACTTTCCACACCTTTTGCGTTAAAAAATCGGCGGAGCTGCTGCGCGACGGCACAGAGCTGTATCTGCGAAACGGCGGCGACACTTCCAAATGCGTCGACTATTCGCAGCTCAAAGCTAAAAACGCGGGTTATTCGCCTTATTACATTTACAGGCAGAAGAACACCGTAGGCAATCTCGAAAACGTCGGATTTTCGCTGCGCGGGTACGAGGGGATATATAACATCATTATGATGGAAGAGCTGCACAGCGTATTCGCCGTCGGTGCAGGCGCGGTCACAAAACTCGTTCCGCGCGGCGAAGGGCGCATCGAACGGGTCGCGGTGCCGAAATATCCGTATGAATATATGAACATGGGCGTAAATTCCGACGCCATGAACGCGGTTTACGCTAAAATACGCAATTTTTACAATAATATTTATTAAATGAGTAAAACGGACGTCGGGCGTTTACGCTGGCGCGCGTTTTAGTAGAGCGCAGTGCTACGCATGAAAACTTTACGTAAATAATCTTTGTGCTTTTTACAGGTTATCAAATGCTGACAATATATAAGAACTTTAATAGTTTTTCCGATAAACGCGATTTTGTTTATGAATCCGAGGATGCTTTCGAGGCGGAACTTGACCGTGTCGCGCGCGAGATACGCGACGAGGAGGGGTTAAAGGTCGTGACGCTGTCCGGCCCGACCTGTTCCGGCAAAACGACGACCGCCGCAACGCTGATCCGCGACTGGGGACGCGCGGGTCAGCGCGTACGCCTGATCTCGATCGACGATTTCTTCCGCGACCGCGCTGATTTACACGCCGAAGCGGAAGCCGAGGGACGCAACTCACCAGATTTTGAGACTGTCCGCGCTATCGACTTTGATTATTTTTCAAAATGTGTTGACGATATAAGCAACAATCGGCTTGTCAGGCTGCCGGTATTCGATTTTACCACCGGCAAACGCGGCGGTTATGAAGAGTTTAACGCCGCCGAATATGATGTCGTGCTTTTGGAAGGCATCCAGGCGATCTATCCCGAAATAACCGCGCTGTTCCACCATTACCGCCATAAATCAATATTCATCTCGGTCGCGCGCGACCTGATGTTCAACGGCATGTTGTTTAGTCGACGCGAAATCCGTTTCCTGCGCCGGTTGGTGCGCGATTTCACCTACCGCGCCGCGTCGCCCGAATATACCTATGAATTGTGGGAAAACGTGGTGCGCAACGAGGATGTAAACATCCTGCCTTTTATCGATACTACAGATATAACCGTGGATTCGCTGCTCGCATACGAGCCGCTTGTCATTGCACCCTTCGCGCTGACGCTGCTGCGCGCCATACCCGAAAATTCTCCTTTTGCAAGCGACGCCGCGCAGAAAATCGCCAAGCTCGAAAAGCTCCAAACCATTGACGCCGATATAGTGCCGTCCGATTCTGTTTTCCGCGAATTCATCGGCCCAAGAAGGCGTTGATCTTGTAGGGGCGTGCATTGCACGCCCGTTCATTAAATTTTTAAAAAGAAGGATAAGCTATGAAATCAACCTTCACCGATTATGTTGAAAGTGCGGATTTTATCCGCGCGAAAATCACTGCCGCGGGGCTGCCCATGCCCGAGCTTGCCATTATCCTCGGCAGCGGACTGGGCGGCTACGCCGAACTGCTGGATAGTTCCGTCACAATAAAATATGCCGATATTCCGCATTTTCCGCTTTCGACTGTGTCATATCAAAAAGGCGAGCTTGTCTGCGGCTTTCGGGACGGCAAGCCGGTGCTCGCCATGAACGGCCGCTTCCATTATTACGAAGGCTGGGAGATGTGGCAGACCGCTTATCCTGTCGGCGTTTTTAAGCTGCTGGGTATTAATAATCTGATTATCACCAACGCGGCGGGCGGCATTTCCAACGATTACCGCCCCGGCGATCTCGTCGCCGTCACCGACCACATCAAGCTGTCGCCCGATTCGCCCCTGCGCGGCGCGAATATACCCGAGTTTGGCGAACGCTTCTTTGATATGCAGCATGTCTATGATAAATCGCTTGCGGCGCTTGCCAAATCAAAGGCGGCGGAGCTGGGTTTTGAGCTTAAAGAAGGCGTTTACGGCTACATGAGCGGCCCGCAATACGAAACACCCGCCGAAATAAGACTGCTGCGCACACTGGGCGCGACTGTCGTGGGCATGTCGACTGTTGCCGAGGTAATCTTCGCCGCGCAGTGCAGGCTTCCGGTATTGTGTATCTCCTGCGTATCCAACATGGCGGCGGGTATAACCGGAGCGGCGATCACTGAAGAAGAGGTGCTTGCAACCGGGCGGATTGTTTCGCAGAGATTTACAAAATTAATAGATGCTGTGGTAGGTGCCGTATGATTCTTTTCACCAACGTGACAACATTAAAC
>DHAH01000038.1:435-2856 GCA_002397345.1 Clostridiales bacterium UBA4959 | reverse complement strand
GAAGGGGTCAACCAACCCGCTTTCGAGAGAATAAGCCATTGCGTTAACGGTAAAATCACGGCGTGACAGGTCGCCCTCGATATTGTCAGTAAAACTCACAGAATCGGGACGGCGATGGTCGCTGTAGCTTCCCTCGGTGCGATATGTCGTGATCTCGACCAGCCTGCCGCCGATAGCCACGGCGACGGTGCCGTGTTTTATACCTGACGCGACAATTTTATACCCGTGGAACAGTCGGACTATCTCCCGCGGCCGAGCCGAGGTCGTTATATCGTAATCTTTGGGTTCGGTTCCCAACAGGCTGTCCCGCACACAGCCGCCGACGATATATGCCGTCGCGCCGCCCTCACCGAGCTTTTGCAGCGCCATAACCACGTATTCCGGCAATGGGCAGATTGGCTGTGGGATATTTTGCCGTTGTATAGTTTGCCGCTGTAACTGACAGGCATTTTTATTTATATCATCGTACATATATTGTTTTATCGCCGTTTTTTATCCCTCCGTTTGCATCGCGCTTATAAATGGAATATCCGCATTTTGATCCGCGTTTTATTTCATAAAGCGCGGCGTCGGCTTCTCTGTAAAGGCGCTTGAATATCTCCATACCGCTAATATTGCCCATGCAGGCGGCAAAGTCTTTTTCACCGCTGTTCATTATTGTTATGCCTATGCTAACCGTAATCGGCACTAATGTTTTATCGTCAGCCGAAAAAGCCGCTATTTTTGCCAGTAGGATTTCCGCCAGCTTTGCGACCTGTTCAGCGTCGCAGCAGTCGCGCAAAAAAATCATAAATTCGTCGCCGCCGACGCGCCCGATTATATCTGTGTGTCTGAAGCAAGACTTCAGCGCATCGGCAACGGCGCGCAGCGCCGTATCGCCGCACAAGTGGCTGTGGTTGTCGTTGATGTGCTTAAGATCGTCCATATCCGCGAGCATCAGCGCATGGCAGCCGGTCGGATCTTGCTCGATCACACCGGATATAAGCTGCTCGGTGGTGTATTTGTTATACAGTCCGGTCAAGAGATCGGTCTGCGACATCGCGCGGAGCCGCTCCATCGATATGATGCCTGTCATTTTCACCTTAATGTTATGCCTCATCAGCACATTTCCCAAAATCATCATTGACAGCGCGTTAGTGCAGTCTATCATAGAACATACAGGTTCTTTTATATAAATTGACGCGGCGCAGAAAATAATAACCGCTGAAGCCGAAAATAACGTTATGCGCCATGGTTTGTCTATTACGATCGACGGAAGCAGGGCAATCATCCCCAAAAATAACGCCGCGTTCATGTCCTTTGCAAAGGCGACGCCCAATATGATAGAAAGCGCGAGTATGCCCCCGATAAAAATATATAATAACGGCAGCGCCATATTCTTCGCTTTACGCAGCGCCGTGCAGGACAGCACGGCGATAAGCAGACAGAACAGCCCCGCGCATATATAAACGAGCTTATATAACCAGGGGGCGGCTAAAATATACGCTCCCGCTATAATAAGCATGATAAGCACCGTGCCGGTTATAGTACTTTTTGTAAGCAGTATCAGATTCGCATCTTCGATTTTACCGACATTTTCTTTATATGCCTCTGTTTCTATTCTGTTTTCAACTAAATCTAATATTCTATAATTATTCAGCTTCATATCGGCACGACTGCTCCTCACAATCAACAATTCGACTGGATTGTTATACATAATTTTCCACCAAAATTATAACACATCTGCCAGATATACGCAAGTGAAATTTATTCTTTTGTAAAATTTATTTGCCGGTCGAAAAAACAAATTCTATAAAGTCAGTGCCGGCGTCCTCGAGCGTTATTGAAACCGCATCCGGTGGCAGCGGATTTTTAACGGGAGATATTGCCGCTTCTTTTATATCGCCGCTTGCGAAAACTGCCAGTTCCAATTCGTCGAAGCCGCCGAAGTTAATCTGTTGTTTTATTTTCGGGCTGTGCGCGCCAAAGATAACGCCCCTCGCCTTGCGCGCCCAACTGTCACGCAATATGTATCTTTCATTGTCCGCGTCTTCGTCAGCACCGCCGCTCAGATATAATAAATCCGCGTCACTGCCCGCAACGCGCAGCGTTATCACCGGATGAGGGGAGCGCTTTATGTATGTGCGCGCAGGCAGCTCGAAGGTCAACCCGTTAAACCGGATGTTATCGCATATTGACGCGTCATACCACACAACCCCTGTTCCATTCTCTTCCGCCGTTGCCTGCAGCGCGCCCGCGACAGAGCGCTCATCGTCGTTCTGCGGCAGCGGCAAAAGTAAGGTTTGAACGAAATATTTTGATGTCAGCCGCCGGAACTGCATAACATGCCGCCTGTGAAGATGGGTGAGCATGTAGCCGTCCAGTCTGACGGCATACAGGCGCGTCGTCGCCAGCCGCATAACTCCCTTGACGGGTTTATAC
>DHAH01000038.1:0-206 GCA_002397345.1 Clostridiales bacterium UBA4959 | reverse complement strand
GAGCAGTGTGGCGCCGCCCGACGACGCGGCGAGCATATCGTTTTTGCCGCTGTTATAATATATCACGCGCGCGGTATTGCGCTGGGTCAACATATAAATTCCCGCAGCAGTTCCAAACATCGCCGCGAATACGGCGAAGGCGGGGGCCTATCCCCGCCCCCCGCTCTACGGCCCCGGTTTGGTCTGGTCCGGGGGGATTTCTTTTT
>DHAH01000077.1:1095-2880 GCA_002397345.1 Clostridiales bacterium UBA4959 | reverse complement strand
AACATCTAAATGAAATTTGTTAATTACCTGCTACATCTAAACTATTCTTTCTTTAAGTATCCGTTACTTTCCCCAACCCGTTATTGTCGCCTCAACAGGATAATGGTCGGAGAGGTACAGCCCGTCCCGCATTTCGTTCCACAGCCTTAAGCCGCATGACTCCGTCGCGGAAGGCGCCATTATATAATCGATTTTACCCGCGTCGGGGTCGCGCCCGAAGGCATGGAAGGTTGAGCCCGATCCGGCGGTGAGGTCGCGTAGCCCCGACGCGGTCATAACCGCAAGCGGCTGTGATTCCGGCGTGTCGTTGAAGTCGCCCGTTATGACAAAGGGCATTTTGCACTGCGTATCAAGCCGCGCAAGCTCTGAAATAATCTGCTTCGCGCCCTCCGAGCGCGCATAAACACGCTCATGATCAAGGTGTGTGTTAATAAAGCGGAAGCGATTCATACCGTCAGATTCGCGGTCGCGCAGAGTGCAGACAACATAGACACGCGGGCAGACGCTTTGGTCGGCGTACCGCGAACCGGGCGTGTGCGGAGTGTCCGACAGCCACTGCTGGTCAAAATATTGCAACTCAAAACGATCTGTTTTAAACGCGATCGGACACGCTTCGTCGTCAAAGGTCCGACCTCTGCCGTAACCGATAACAGTGTAACCGGCGAGGCTGCCACGCAGCCAGTCGAGCATCTCTGGCTTCACCTCTTGAAATCCGACAATGTCGGGCGCTTCCTCGAGCAGCCGCGCGCGCACATAGGGTTTACGATAAGTAAACGCCTGCGGTCCGTCAACGGAGTTTTCCTGACGCAGGTTATAGGTAACGATTTTCAATGGTTTCATCTTTTGTCCTTTATCTAATTAAAAAATTATAAACTTAAAACTGTATTGCGTTTTAAAAGTTCGAATCTGCGTTGACGGCGATATCGGCGAGTTTATATTTCGCGACGATTTCTTTGTTCACGTTAATATCGCCCGAAAGCGCGTTTATCTTCGCGTCAAAAGTTTTACCGTTTGCGTAACTTTGCATGTCCTGCAACTGCGCAAGATCATCGGAGCCAAGCTCGTCCAATTCGGGCAGTTCGAGTTTTTTAATGATATATATCGCTTTCGGCTCTTCGATAAGCGCACATTCGTCCGTCGCAAGCCCGGGCAGCGCCGCCACAATCTGTTCGCCGTAGGTCGAAAGCTCGTTTGCGGACAGGTAAAAACCGTTCGGATAGGACGAGGTGTCAAATTCGCTGTATGTTTTAATCAGGCTGTCAAAATTTTCGCCCGCCTGCGCTTTCTCCAGTGCTTCCGCCACTTTTGCCTTTTTTGCCGCAAGCTCTTCTTTGTTTAAATCTTCAGTGAGCAGCGAACCGCTTGTGTCGTATTTGTTTTTACCCTGTTCATCTGTCGCCAGTTTTGTAGTATACACGACGATATATTTCATGTGCCAGTAATTTTCTTTAAAATAGGCTTTATAATCGTCGTCCGTCAGCGCTTCCGTTCCGCCTTTTCCGTAAAGATAGCTGTATACGGCGTTTAACTTTTCTTCGCAGATATATATATCGCGCAGCATGTTAATGTTGAGGTTAATCTTCGCAAGCTCGGCGTTAAGTTCGGCGCGGCTGCCGTAATATTCGATTTTCTCCGCTATATCGTCGTCTATAGCCTTTTTTACCTCGCCGGACAGCTTCAGCCCGTACTCGTCGAAAAGCTTTCCGCACACGGCGTATTTATTGATCTGCCCGACCACAATCTCGGTGAAATATTTCTCCGCCGTCTGACCGTTATCCAGCTTCT
>DHAH01000077.1:358-965 GCA_002397345.1 Clostridiales bacterium UBA4959 | reverse complement strand
CCGTTGTTATAGTTGTATAGGATATTGCCTTTGAACCGCGCGGACCAATAGCCGTACATAGCTTCGCTGATTTTATTGCCTTTGTATTCCAGCGCTGTTTCGCCGCCGCTTTGAGAGCAGGCGGATAAAACCGTTGCCATAATGATTACAACGCATAAAGCAAAAGCTTTTATAATATTTTTAAAGTTTTTTTTCATTATCCTTCACCATCAATTTTTGAAACCGATTATATCACAGCTGCTCGGCGTTGCAAGTGTGAATGTGTATATATTTCTTATATAAATCGCGTATGAAGCAAAGGATTTTTTCATCGCGCTTTATTTTAACGGTTATATACGGCTTCGAACCCAGACTGAGCAGCAGCCGTCCCTTGAATTCGCCCGCCAGCGCCGCCCACACCGCGGCGTCGAGCTTCGCGGGATAGATGAATACCGTAGAGCCCTTCTGCTCGGTTTTTGACACGCCGCACTCGCTGCCCAGCGCGCGGATGAGCGCGATATTCAGCAGATTCACCACCGGCGAGGGCGGCTCGCCGTAGCGGTCGCACAATTCATCGGTGACATCGCCCATATCGTCCTCGCCCAGAATGAGCGAGATTTTTTTATAC
>DHAH01000077.1:0-140 GCA_002397345.1 Clostridiales bacterium UBA4959 | reverse complement strand
AGCGTCGCAGTTGAATTCCACGGTATGTTCCGGCTTGACAGCCACGACCTCGCCTTTTTCTTCGAGAATTGCTTCGTTTAACAGCCGCATGTACAGATCATAGCCGATCGCTTCGATGTGTCCGTGCTGCTCCGCGCCCA
>DHAH01000042.1:6797-7199 GCA_002397345.1 Clostridiales bacterium UBA4959 | reverse complement strand
CTCGGCTTCGTCGGAGTCGGAGCGGCTCGCGTCATAATAGACGGTCAAAACACGCGCAAAATCGAAGCCGCCGACCTGCCCCTCAAGCTCGCGCCCCAGCGCGTAGACGCGCGCTTTAAGCTCCGTGTCGAACTCGGCGGTTCCCGGCTCAAGTCCCGCAGCCGCCAGCTCGGTGCGCAGTCCCGACAGCCATTTTGAAATTATAATCGTCAGCGCGCCGCCGTCGGGGCTTGTTTTGGACGCGAGGTTTTTAATCAGCTCACGATAAGTGGCAACGCCCGTACCCTTGCCGCCACAGATGCGCCGCTCGGGTGAGAGGTCACAGTCGGCGCAAATAAAACCGCGCTCGACGGCAAAGCCGCGGATGAGCTGCATTAAAAAGCTCTTTCCGCTGCCGTATTT
>DHAH01000042.1:4810-6531 GCA_002397345.1 Clostridiales bacterium UBA4959 | reverse complement strand
CCCGCCGCTATCGAGCTCATCAGGCTGTTTAAAATCCGTTTGGGTATCTTTTGTTCGTCCATTTTCTGTTTACCGTTTTATGAGCGGCCAGCGTTCGCAAACGTCGGCGGCTCAAGAGTCTGTATATTATTGTTTACTTTTATTTTGTTTTATTTCACTTCATCGAAATAATCGTCAAGCTCGGCGGCGTAGTCGTCCACAATCCGCCAGCCGGTACCGTCGGGCTCCGCCGCGATATCGCCGACGATTTCATAAGCGTATTCGTTGAGGTTCTCCGCCAGCGTCTCGGGCATTATGTTATACTCGTCTGCCAGCGCCGCAAAACCGTGTGCGTCGCCCGCGCGAATGAAGCGGTAGGCGCGCGCGCATATCGCAAGTCCCGGGTCGGTGTCGGGCGGCGTAATCAAAGGCGCGTCATTTTGCATTGCCGCCGTGTCAGGGACGTTATCGTCCGTTTGACGGGTGACAGGCGGTACATCGGAAACAACGTCCTCTGCGTCGGTGAACGCGTTGACCAGCCGGTCGGTCGTTTCCCACGAACGGCGCTCAAGCTCGAGCGCCGCTTCGGGCGACAGAGACATGCTCGCGGCTTCGTATTGTTTTTCGTATTCGGGCTTCTCCGCGGTTTTTTTATCCGGCTTGACGCGGTAGGGGGCAAAATAATTATATATATGCACACGCGCGGGGGGAGGCAGATTGGGCGTGTTGAAACGCGATTTCACGCCTATCATCGCGCGGACGTTGTTTTCGGCATACTTTACCATGTCGGTGACGATAAACCGCAGCTCGGGCGAGCGTGTGCAACTGCTGTAATCAACCTCGATGCGGCGTTTGATTTCGTATGAGCACAGCGCGCCTGAATAGGCGTCGCGTATCACGCGCAGCTTCGAACCATAGCTGCGCAGCGCCGAGGTGAGCAGGTCATCATGCGCATTTTGCGTCTGGGTGTTTTGCGTCTGCGCTCCGTCCGGCACATCTGTACCGGAGGTATCCGGAGCGTGCTCAAGCTCGCGGCAGGCGAACATGAATGCGCCGCGTATATGCTTCTCGAACAGTTCGCGGTTGGCGTCGGTGATATATTTGCTCTGCCGCCAGTCATAGCCGGAGTTGAAATCGAAAAGCGCTTTTGCGAACGGCGACTCCTCGCCTTTGTCGCAGCCGGCGTAAAACTCCTTGAACCGCGCTATGGCGGTGATCTGCGGGTAGATTACTTTTAATCGCTCATATGGCAGGGGCAGATTGTGTATCAGGCACAAATCACACACCCACTCGGACAGATAGCGGTCGAGTCGTGGGTGCTGCGCGCGGCAGCCCAGCCACACATCGACCATCGAGTTCAGCACCGCCGACGCGTCAAGCGTGTCCGAAAGATTGATGAGTTCATAAATATATAAATAAACATATCCGAAGTCGGTGGGGAGATATTTTCCTTCTCTCGCCAGAGAGCGCCACCAAAAATACCACGCGCGCTGGTCGGCGGTAAGCTGCGCGTATTGCGGCATAAACGAAAAGAAGGGCGCGGGTTCGCATTCGCGCGCGGGGTGATTATAATAACGCCGCGCGTCGCTGCGGAAGCGCTCGTATATGGTGAAGGGCGTGGGCCACATGCAGACCCTGACTTCGTTAAGCAGCCTGTTATCGGCGGGCGTATAGCGCAGGTACGGCTCGTTGCGCCGGGCAAGCTCCTCGCGCGAGGGGATCGCGGCGCCGATCGCGGGTGC
>DHAH01000042.1:4379-4710 GCA_002397345.1 Clostridiales bacterium UBA4959 | reverse complement strand
GATCGCGGGTGCGGTTATGGTCGGTTCATCATCTTGCGCGGGTACGGGTTCAGCCGGCGGCGGGTTTATAACGCTGCCCGGTACGACAATGCCGACGTTTTTCAGTTCGTCAAGCGTCAATTTGCGCAGAGGAGGGTTTTTTGCGGGCGTGATTCGCCCGGCGGGAGGGATATCACCGTGACCCGGGGCATTGTCCGCGGCGGAGGAGTTTTCAAAATCCAGACGGATGGTACCAGTGTCGCGCGAGAACGGGCGCGGCTTCTTTTTGGGTCGGATGTAATCTATGTCCCAAAAATCGTCGTTTGTTTTTTCATCCACAGTCGCGTTATCC
>DHAH01000042.1:0-4243 GCA_002397345.1 Clostridiales bacterium UBA4959 | reverse complement strand
CATCTGTATAATATAATGATACCATCTTATCATGTTATTGTAACACGCACAAAGTCCATTGTCAATAAAATCGCCGGAAAATATACGTTATGCGCGGGGAAATATATGTGATGCGATTAAATAAAAAAGCAGGGCGCGCAACCCTGTTTTTGTTTCTATTTTAAAGCGTATTTTTTCACATAAGCTTCATATCGGCTCGAATATTGAGAACTGTCCATCTCTGCTTTAACGGAATGTTCATGTGAAAATTTAAAGTCGGAGGTATCGACGATACAGTTGGCGATATTTAAGCAGTGATCGGCGACACGTTCCATATTGGTGAGTATATCAGACCAAACAAATCCGGCTTCGATCGAACATTCTCCCTTTTGCAGGCGGATAATATGATTGGAACGCAATTGTTCTTTTAACTCGTCCACCACTTCTTCTAAAGGCTGCACAAGAAAAGCGGAGTTATAGTCATTGTGTTTAAATGAATATATCGCTAAATCCAAGATTTCTCCAACCGCATCGGTCATTTTGGATAATTCATTTTGCGCTTCAACAGTAAATATGATATTTTTTTCGCGAATTTCCTCCGCGGACTCCAAAATATTTACCGCGTGGTCGGAAATACGCTCTAAATCGCCGATCAGACGCAACAATTTTGCCGATTCAACATTGTCGGAGCCGCTCATGGCGTGGCTGCTTAATTTTACAATATAGTTTCCGAGAATATCTTCATATTTATCTGATGCATCTTCATTTTCACGGATCTTGGCTGAAAGGGCGGGGTCATAACTTTTTAAAATTAAAAGAGAATCCCTTAACGCCTGACTTGAAATATCCGCCATTGTTTCCGTTACGACCCGGCAGCGGTCAATAGCGATAGCCGGAGTAGTTATCAAACGTTCATCTAAAATATTGATGCTGTCCATGGTTTTGGAATCGGGGATTAATTTATACGAAAGTTTCTCAAGGAACGAGGATAAGGGCAATAACAGAATGGTGCAGAGTATATTGAATAAAGAGTGAATAACAGCGATGTCCATTTGATTGAGCGGATTATTGATAAAACTAAAATGCAGGATCGTATTGGCGGCACTAAATAAACTCAGCCATATAACCGTTCCGATCACATTGAACGACAAGTGGACAACCGCTGCGCGCCGGGCGTTTTTGTTGGTTCCCACCGATGAGATCATGGCTGTTACACAAGTGCCGATATTTTGTCCCATGATAATCGGAATGGCTGTCCCGAACGTGACTTGACCCGTCGTCGCCAAAGCTTGCAGGATACCGACGGAAGCGGAGCTTGATTGAATAATGCCGGTTAAAATCGCTCCTGCCAGCACACCCAAAATCGGGTTAGAGAACATTAAAAGGATGTTTCTGAATTCCGGTACATCTTTTAAACCTGATACGGCGCCGGTCATGGTTTCCATGCCGAACATCAATATTGTAAAACCTAACAATATTATACCGGTATCTTTTTTCCTGTTGTTTTTGCTGAACATATACAAAGCAAGACCAACAAGGGCAAGTATGGGGGTGAAAGAAGTGGGTTTTAATAGCTTAACAATCGTGTTAGTGCTTTCAATACCCGATAAACTCAGTATCCACGCGGTAGCCGTTGTGCCGACGTTGGCGCCCATTATGACGTTTATTGCCTGTTTTAACGTCATGAGCCCGGAGTTGACAAAACCGACGACCATAACGGTCGTTGCTGAAGAACTTTGAATAACAGCGGTTACGCCTAATCCTGTCAGAAAACCAGCAGCTTTATTTGTGGTTAATTTGCCAAGCAATGTTTTTAAACTGCTTCCGGCAGCTTTTTCTAAACCGGTTCCCATAAGGCTCATGCCGAACAGGAACAAACACAGCCCCCCAATTAATGTTAAAACATCGAAAATATCCATTTTTGCTTCCTTCCAATTACTTTTTCTGCTTCTTCTTTTTCGTCTAATTCTTCCATGATGCTCCGCAACATAAAAAAACACACCTATGGAACAAATTATTGTCCTACAGATGTCTTATATAACTGCATACCGCTACCATTCATATAGTCAGCCCGACCACATGCACCCCAATACAAAAAGATATTTGCATTATACTATATATGAATGTTTTTGTCAACTGTTTTCTAAACGAAGGCACGGCGGTTTTTACGCATTTTCACACGTATGAAATTCTGGATCATATAGTCTATTGACATTCACTGTGCGGGCGAATATAATAATACAGTATAAAAACAAAAATGGGGCAACAGCGTTTTAAAACGCTGCCACCTCTATGATTTTTAAAATATTTTGTAAAGTATATAAAGGAACACATACTTTGATAGCAATTTTCGACAGCGGACTGGGCGGGTTAACCGCGGTGAAGGAGCTGCGATCGCGTTTTCCGGACGCACAGTACATATATTTTGGCGACACAGGCCGCGTTCCCTACGGCACGCGCTCGCGCGGCACGATTATTAAATACGCGCTTCAGGACATGCGCTTTCTGCTCTCGGTGAGGAGCGATATTTCGGCGGTGCTCGTCGCGTGCGGCACGGTCAGCTCGACGGCTCTGGACGTGCTGCGCGCGAATTTCAACGTGCCGGTGTTCGGCGTGGTTGAAAGCGCGGCGGGAACGGCGGTCAAAGCGACAAAAAACCGCCATGTCGCGGTGATAGCCACAACGGCGACTGTCAACAGCGGCGCTTATGAACGTGAGATAAAAAAGCTCGATACCGGGATAAAAGTAACGGCGGCAGCCTGTCCGCTGTTCGTGCCGTTGGTCGAGAACGGGTTCACCGGCGGAGATGAGGTCACGCGGCTGGTCTGCGAGCGTTATTTACGCGAGGTGCGCGAGTCGGGTGCGGATACCTGTATTTTAGGCTGCACGCATTATCCGCTGATTGCGGATGAGATCGCGCGGTCGCTGCCCGGCGTGACGCTGATCGATACCGGCGCGGAGGCGGTGAATGCGATAGCGCCGCATTACTACGCTCCGGACACAGATGCAAATATTCCGCCGAGCTATTATGTAAGCGACGATCCCGAGGGTTTCACGCGATTCGCGTCAAAGCTGTTCGGAGACGGCTGGCATGGTGCGGCTGAACTGGTAGATATAGAAAAATATTAACGGGACAATATATGTGCGCGGGGGTGTTTAAACACCCCCGCGCGTATTCTTCAGCTTGTTTACTTCGGTTTTCCCTTGAACACCAGCGCGGCGATGAAGGCGAACACCAGCGCGGCGGAAATACCGCCCGCGGTAGCGGTTAAGCCGCCTGTCAGCGCGCCCAGTATGCCGCGTTCGGCGACCGCTTTTTTAACGCCCTCGGCGAGCGCGAACCCGAACCCCGTCAATGGCGTCGTCGCGCCGCAGCCCGCCCAGTCGACGAGCGGGGAATACAGCCCGATAGCAGTCAAAAATACGCCCGCAACTACATACGCGACCAGAATCCTGGCTGCGGTCAGCTTGGTATAACACAGCAGCAGCTCCGCAACCACGCAGAAAAGCCCGCCGATGATAAAAGCCCATAAATAATTCATTTATAGCTCCCCCTTTACTCGTTTATAAGCCGCACAAGGTGCGCGATCGCGGGGATCGGCAGACCCTGCTGCACCGACATGGGGCTCATCAGCGCGCCAGTGCCGATAAAAAGCACATTTTTATATTCGCCGCGCTCAAGCCGCGGCAGCACCTGCGCCGCCATTACCAGCGCGCTGCATCCGCAGCCCGAACCGCCCGCGTGCATGTCCTGCCGTTTTCGGTCGTAGATTATAAGCCCGCAATCGTTGTAGTTATTGCCCAGCGTTAAATGCTTTGCCGCGAGCAGCTCACCCACCAGTCTGTGACCCTCGGCGGCAAGGTCGCCGGTTATTATCAGGTCGAAATCGCCCGGCGCGCTGCCCGAAAGCTTGAAATAACGCAGCAGCGTGTCAGCAGCGGCGGGCGCCATCGCCGCGCCCATGTTGTTCGGGTCCTTGATGCTGTAGTCCGTGATCCGCCCGAAGGTGACTGCGGAGAGGCCGACCTTCGCCTTCAGGTTGTCGAGCCGCTTGCCGAGGATCACGGACCCGGCCGCCGTCGCCGTCCACTGGGCGGTCGGGGTTCGCTGTCCGCCGTACTCCAGCGGCAGGCGGTACTGGCGCTCCGCCGAGCAGAAGTGGGAGGACGTCACGGCGGCGGCGCGCGCCGCAGCGCCCGATTCCACGAAAAGCGAGGCCATGGCGAGCGTCTGAGCCATCGTGGAGCAGGCGCCGAACTGCCC
>DHAH01000098.1 GCA_002397345.1 Clostridiales bacterium UBA4959 | reverse complement strand
TAGATATTCTTGCCCTTGTATTTGCATTCGAGTGTATCGCGGTTATAACGCCTTCCTCGGCAAACGTCGCAGGTCACGAACACATCGGGCAGAAAGTGCATCTCGATCTTTTTCACGCCGTCGCCTTCGCAGGCTTCGCAGCGTCCGCCCTTGAGGTTGAACGAGAAGCGGCTGGAGGTATAACCCCGCATTTTCGCGTCGGCGGTTGTAGCGAACAGCTCGCGGATGTCGCCGAACAACCCGGTATAAGTCGCGGGGTTGGAACGCGGTGTGCGTCCGATCGGGCTTTGGTCTATGGCGATAACCTTGTCGAGGTTCTCGATGCCCTCGATATGGTCGTGCTTGCCGGGCAGGGTATATGCACGATTCAACTCTTTTGCCAGCGCGCGGTAAAGTATGGCGTTGACAAGCGACGACTTGCCCGAGCCGGACACGCCCGTCACGCAGACAAACATGCCGAGCGGAATTTTCACGCTCACGTTTTTAAGGTTATTTTCTCGCGCGCCGACTATCTTTAAAAAATTGCCGTTGCCCGGACGGCGGATTTCCGGAAGTTTTATATACTTCCGACCCGACAAATACGCGCCGGTAATCGAATTTTCGTCGGCTTTCACTTCATCGGGCGTGCCTTGTGATATGACTTTACCGCCGTGAACGCCCGCGCCCGGTCCGATGTCGATGATGTAATCCGATTCGAGCATGGTTTCTTCGTCATGCTCGACGACGATCACGCTGTTGCCCACGTCGCGCAGATGCTTGAGCGTTTCGATCAACTTGTGGTTGTCGCGCTGGTGCAGTCCAATACTCGGCTCATCCAGAATATATAAAACGCCCATCAGGGAGGAGCCGATCTGCGTCGCGAGCCGGATGCGCTGTGCCTCGCCGCCCGACAGCGTACCCGCCGAGCGGGACAGCGTAAGGTAATCAAGCCCCACATTCTCTAAAAATCCCAGCCGCGCCTTTAATTCTTTCATAATATCGCGCGCGATGGTCATTTCCGTTGCGGTGAGGGTCAGGCTGTCGACAAATTTTTTCGCCGCCGTTATAGGCAGCGCGCAGAGTTTGGCAATGTTGAGATTACCGACGGTTACGGCGAGAATTTCCGATTTCAGTCTGTTTCCGTTGCACTTCGGGCAGGGGACGCTTTCGACAAACGCTTCGTAATATTCGTCCTGCGTCTGGTTGAAGCGCTGCTGGATAATATTTATAATACCGTCGAATTTTACGCCGTGCTGGTGATGGACGGTGCCGCCGTATTCGCGTTCAACGTCAAAGGTTTCGGTTTTAGAGCCGTAGGCAAGGATTTTAATCCCCTCGGGACTGATCTTTCCGATGGGCGTGTCCATATTGAAACCGTATCTTTTTCCGATCGCCTCGTAAAGCGGGCCCATCCACGTGCTTTCGCTGGCGCTCTTGAAGCCGTTGCAGACGATTGCGCCGTCCCGTAGCGACAGCGATTTGTCGGGGAATACGCGGTCAAACGATATGACGCGCATCTGACCGATACCCGAGCATTCTTCGCACGCGCCGATGGGGTTGTTGAACGAAAACATGCGCGGGGAAAGCTCGCCAATGCTGACGCCATGCTCCTCGCAGGCGTAATTCTGCGAAAAACTGAACTCGACCCCGCCGTCGGGCATGGGTGAAGTTTCGCCTTCGCGCAGCATAATCGATACGGTCAGGCTGCCATCCGCAAGCGACAGCGCGCTCTCGACCGAGTCGGACAGACGTGTGCGCAGCTCCGGCTTCATCACAAGCCTGTCGACGACGATTTCTATCGTGTGCTTTTTGTTTTTATCCAGTTCTGGCGGCGTCGCGAGGTCATATAAATAACCGTCGGCGCGGACGCGCACATAGCCGTTTTTCCGCGCGTCGTCGAGCACCTTTTCATGCATACCCTTTTTGCCTTTAACGACCGGCGCCAAAATCATGAAGCGAGTCCCCTCGGGCAGCTCCATAATTTGGTCGAGGATCTGGTCGACCGACTGCTGGCGTATCTCCTTACCGCAGACGGGGCAGTGCGGAACGCCGATGCGCGCGTAAAGCAGGCGCAGATAGTCGTATATCTCCGTCACCGTGCCGACAGTCGAGCGCGGGTTGCGCGAGGTGGTTTTTTGGTCGATCGAGATCGCCGGCGACAAACCCTCGATGGCGTCGACGTCTGGCTTGTCAAGCTGACCGAGGAACATGCGCGCGTAGGACGACAGCGACTCGACGAAGCGGCGGTGTCCCTCGGCGTAGAGCGTGTCGAACGCCAGCGACGATTTGCCCGAGCCGGACAAACCGGTCAGCACCACCAGCTTGTCGCGCGGTATGTCTACGTCGATGTTTTTGAGGTTGTGGACGCGCGCGCCCCGAATTTTAATGTATTGGTTTGACATGGTGGGTGATTATCCTTTGGAAATTATCAATTATTGTATATTAAAATATCTATCTTCAGCCCATCGCTCTGGATTCTCGTTTATGTAGTTAAATATTTTTTTATATTCGTCATGATTGCGTATGATATGGTCGTGATATGAACGTTGCCAAAAACCAGGAATGTTAATTTCTTTTGTTGTTTGATATTTAAAATATCCCATAATAGTTCCGATAGATTCCGATGCTGTAGGGGCGGCGTTCTGCCGCCCGTGTTCTATAGATATAATCATATATACATGATTAGGCATAATAATATAATTATCAATCGTTACATCTGAATACTTAACTGAAATATTTGGAATCCACTTTAGTACAATATTACCGTAATCGGATAAGAGAATTCGCGGGCGGCAAGACGCCGCCCCTACATCGGTTCTACCCAACATCTCACATCTATCGGTTACACATATTGTAATAAAATAACATCCATTTCTCGAATAATCATAATTATTCAATCTCAGATTTTTTCTAACCGGCAAATTATTTATCATATTTAAAATATTCGGTTTTCGTTCCCCCGCCCCCTATCTTTGCGCCACAGCGGCGATGCGGTCGCGCAGGTACGCGGCGCGCTCGAACTCGAGCGCCTTCGACGCTTCCTTCATCTCTTTGGTCAGCTCGGCGATCAGCCGGTCTTTTTCCTCTTTGGGCAGCTTCTCATTCGGCAGCTTGGGCAGCGGCTTCATGCTTTCCGCATCCTTTTTGCCGATCTCGATAAGCTCGCGCACCGCTTTGACTACCGTCTGCGGCTCGATGCCGTGCGCTTTGTTATATTCCGTCTGTATCGTGCGTCGGCGGTTCGTTTCGTCGATCGCGCGTTTCATCGAGGGGGTGATGTGCTCGGCGTACATAATGACCTTGCCCTCGGCGTTGCGCGCGGCGCGGCCTATCGTTTGGATCAGCGAGACCTCGGAGCGGAGCAGCCCCTCTTTATCGGCGTCAAGTATCGCGACAAGCGACACCTCGGGGATGTCCAATCCCTCGCGCAGCAGGTTGATACCCACCAGCGCGTCGAACGCGCCCAGACGCAGATCGCGGATGATCTCCATGCGCTCCATCGTTTCCACTTTGTGGTGGATATAGCGCACGCGGACAAGGTTCATTTCAAGGAATTCCGTTAAATCCTCAGCCATTTTCTTGGTCAGCGTCGTGACCAGCACGCGCTCACCGCGGGCGGCGCGTATTTTTATCTCGTTCATCAGGTCGAGCACCTGTCCGTCGACAGGGCGCACCTCAATCTCCGGATCGACAAGCCCGGTCGGGCGGATGATCTGCTCCACAATCTGGCGCGAGCGCGTGCGTTCGTATTCGGACGGCGTCGCGCTGACATAAACCACTGTACCGAGCTTTTTTTCAAATTCATTGTAATACAGCGGCCGGTTATCATACGCCGACGGCAGACGGAAACCGTAGTCGACAAGATTTTTTTTACGCGCGAAGTCGCCGCCGCTCATACCCCTGACTTGGGGCAGCATGACGTGCGACTCGTCGACGAACAGGAGAAAATCTTTAGGGAAGTAGTCAAGCAGCGTGTAGGGCGTCGAGCCCGGCTCGCGACCTGACATAACGCGCGAATAGTTTTCCACACCCGAGCAATAACCGATCTCGCGCATCATTTCGAGGTCATAGCGCGTGCGCTCGGATATGCGCTGCGCTTCGATCAGCTTGCCGTTTGCTTCGAAATAGGCGACGCGCTCGTCAAGCTCGGCTTGTATGTCGGCGAACGCCTTCTCGCGCTTCTCGTCTTCGATGGCGTAGTGGGTAGCGGGGAAGATCGACACATAACGCAGCTCGCGCACCAGCTCGCCAGTGACGGTGTTTATTTCCGACACGCGCTCCACCTCGTCGCCGAAAAACTCAACCCTGATCGCGGTGTCGCTCGACGACGCAGGGAACACCTCGACGACATCGCCCCGCACGCGGAATTTATCACGCGCGAAATTGATGTCGTTGCGGTCGTAGGAGATGGCGATCAGCCGCTTGATAAAATCGTCGCGCTCCATTACCATGCCGGGACGGATCCCGATCATCAATTTTGTATATGTGTCGGGGGCGCCAAGGCTGTATATACACGAAACGCTGGACACAATGATAACGTCGCGCCGCTCGAACAGCGAGGATGTCGCGCTATGGCGCAGCTTGTCGATCTCGTCGTTTATCATCGAGTCTTTTTCGATATACAAATCTTTTCCCGGGATATATGCCTCGGGCTGATAGTAATCGTAATATGACACGAAATACTCGACGGCGTTGTCGGGGAAAAATTCGCGGAACTCCGAGCAGAGCTGCGCCGCAAGCGTCTTGTTGTGCGATAATATCAGCGCCGGACGCTGCAGGCGCTCGATGACGTTTGCCATGGTAAAGGTTTTGCCGGAGCCGGTGACGCCCAGCAGGGTCTGTTCTTTATAACCGCGCGCAATACCCGCGCAGAGCTTTTCGATAGCCTCGGGCTGACCGCCCGCGGGTTTATATTCGCTTTTTAACTTAAATTTTGTTTCGTTTCTCATAAATAATTTATCTTTTAATAATATTACGTTATATAATCGGCGAGCTTCAAAAAACAGCGCGAAAATCCGCGTCCCGCAATGACATAATGTTCGCGCAGTGGTATGCCGAGCTGCGCGAAGATATTGCGGATCTGCAATGTGGCGGACAGGTCGGCGTTCGACGGCTCGCTGTCCGAACCGGCGTGGTTGTGCGCCAATATGAATGACGCCGCGTCCGCGCGGATCACGCATTCGGTGAGCCGACGCATATCGAGCGCGCAGCAATCGGGCGAACCTTCTGCGACCGTGATCGGCGCGCGGGGCGAATCGTCGGCGGAAAGGGGCAAAATAACGGTAGTCTCGCGTTTTGATCCGATGAAATAGTCACACAGATACGCGCCGATTTTATCGAAAGAATCCAGCGCCGAAACACGCAGCCCGCGGTCGAGCATGTATGCGCGCGAAAGCGCCGGGATCAGCTTGAGCAGGGCGACGGTGTTTTCGGATAAGCCCGCCTCACGCGCGAGGTCGTCCGGCTCGGCGTCAAATACGCCCGACAGCGAGCCATAACGGCGTAACAACTGATGAGCAAGCTCGTTCACATCGCGGCGCGGAATGGCGTAAAACAGCAATAATTCGAGGATGTTATGCGTCTCGAAGCTCTCCAGCCCCTGCCGCATGAAGCGTCCGCGGAGCCGTTTCCGGTGTTCGGCGTGCAAATTCGCGTCCTGCGCGCCGCTGTTTAGCTTGTCCCGCATAAAATTCACTCCTGTTACGGGTTGTGGCGCAATTTCGTTGCCGGCCACTGATGTATTCTATTATTATAACATCCGCCGCGGGTGTTTGCAAGTGAAAGTTGCCCAAACTATGTTTTTACCAATAGCAAATATTGTATAACCACGAATAGCGGCTATTTGCCGCCTGCTTTTATTGGCTTCCTTATAAAGCGTAATAAACGCATCGGCGCATAACATCAATTGACCGGTCTTCTTTACAAATAATTAACAAACCCTATATCAATTCGTCTTGAAATAAAGGTAAATTAATGTTATATTTAATGCATTGGTTAGCACTTCAAGGACGAGAGTGCTAAAATTTTATACGGATAGCGGGGTGAGGTAGAATGAAATATTCCGGTGACGAGCTTGACGACAGAAAAAGGATTATCTTGCGCGCGATAGTCAACGCGCACATCAAGGGCGGCGGTCCGGTCGGCTCGAAATACCTCGCCCAGAATCAGCAGATAACGCTGTCGAGCGCTACTATCCGCAACGAGATGGCAGAGCTTGAAGCGCTGGGCTATCTGGAGCAGCCGCACGCGTCGGCGGGGCGCATACCGTCGGAACGCGGGTACAGGTTTTATGTAAACAGCCTGATGGAAAGCTACAGGCTGTCAACCGCCGAACTGCGTCAGCTCAACAACCTCATGCGTGCGAAGATCGCAGAACTTGACAAGCTTCGCCGCGTCCTCAAGCAGCTTGTCAAGTTCTGCGATCTT
>DHAH01000171.1:10247-12388 GCA_002397345.1 Clostridiales bacterium UBA4959 | reverse complement strand
GAATATTTGACCAAAATCGCCGGAGCGGAGAATATAAAACTCGATGCCGACGGCGCGCGGCTTATCGCGCGGCTGTCACAAGGCGGAATGCGCGATGCGATCTCGATGCTTGAGCTGTGCGCAAGCGACGGTGCTGACGTCACGGAAGAAACCGTGCGCGCGGTTGCCGGAGTCGCGGGGCGGGGAATGATAATAAAGGCTGTAACCGCCGTGCTCGACCGCGATGCCGAATCGATTTTCGAGGCGATAGACAATGTTTATACCTCGTCGCTTGATATATCGGTGTTTTGGTCGGGACTGATTGCGTTCTACCGCGATATGCTCGTGATAAAAGCGACTAAAAATCCGCGCGCTTACCTTGAATTAACCTCGCAGGAATTCGAGGAAACCTCGTCGCTCGCGCGCCGCTTCACCCGAGAATCTATACAATATGGCAGCGAGCTTGCCGACGACGCTTTTGTGCGCATGGGTCGTCCCGGTTCATCGAAACGGCTCATTGCCGAGCTGACGCTGGTAAAAATGAGCGATCCCCGATTGGGCGGCGATATCGGCGCGCTCACCGAGCGGGTAGCCATGCTCGAGGACGCGCTTGCGCGGGGCGCCATACCCGCCGCACCGGTCGGACAGGCTAAAAAACCGCCCGAAACACCGTCTGAAAACACGAACAACGCGCCGGAAGTTGCAGGAGCCGATAGGGTTACCGCCCATTCGTCAAGGGAACCTTATCTGCGCTGGGTGGACGCGGTCGAAAAATATTCTGGAATCAATGGCGGCGAAGATATCGCGAGCTTTTTGGGGCTCGCCGAAGCTTTCCGCGAAAACGGAAACTTTATTATCGTCGCGGACAATCCGTTTGCGCTGTCGTTTATCGATACCGACGAGGTAAAAAAACGGCTGGCGGCGATATTCACCAATCTTGAAGGGCAAAAAATCGAGCCAAGCGAGATCTGTTTTACAACAGAAAAGCGCGAAGAAAAACATAACTCAATAGACGATATAAAAATTTAACGGGAGAGAATTTTAAAAATGAAAGCAAGACTTCCCCAGGGTATGGGCGGCGGTCCGCAGAACATGCAGGGTATGCTCCGCCAGGCACAAAAAATGCAGGAGCAAATGACCGAACTCCAGGAGAATCTCGACGCGCGGGAATATGAAATCACCGCGGGCGGCGGTATGGTAACGGTGAAAATAAACGGCAAAAAAGAAATACTTTCCATTGCGATCAAGCCCGAAATCGTCGATCCGGACGATATTGAGACACTGTCCGATATACTTGTCGCCGGCGTTAACGAAGCGATAAACAGGGTCGAGGAAACAAATTCCGCCGAAATGAAAAAAATCACCGGCGATATTAATCTGCCCGGTTTATTTTAAACCGGCGGGCTGTCTGTGCAAATCAGATTGTTTTGGATTATATATTTAAACTAACAATATCAAAAGGCATGGTTATATAAATGGCGGATTATATACTCCCGCTGCAGCGGCTTGTGGAGCAGTTCCGCAGTCTGCCGGGGATCGGCGGTAAAACCGCGCAGCGGCTGGCGTTCGCGATACTCGATTTTACCGAGGAACAGGTGCAGTATTTTGCCGACGCGCTGCTTGACGCCAAACACAATATCCGCGAATGCTCGCGCTGCCATAATCTCTGCGAAGGCGAGTTGTGCCCCATCTGTGAGGACGACAGCCGCGATACGGGTATAATCTGCGCGGTCGAGGATGCGCGGCAAGTCATCTCGTTTGAGCGGATACGCGAATACCGGGGGCTGTATCACGTATTGGGCGGCTCGATTTCACCGCTCGACGGGCGCGGACCCGAGCAGCTGCATATCGCCGATCTTATCGAACGCGTCGAAAAAGGCGGTGTGCGCGAAGTTATCATCGCGACCGGATCAGACGTCGAAGGCGAAACTACGGCAATGTATCTGACCCGTCAACTTCGTCCGCTCGGCGTGAGAACCAGTCGGCTCGCGTATGGTATACCCGTGGGCAGCGATCTCGAATACGCCGACGCGCAAACCCTTACGCGCGCCTTCGAAGGCCGCCGCGAAGTGGATTGACGGTGAACGGGGATACGGGGGGGCGAGGATACGGAGATACGCTGGGGAGTTAGCGTGTGCACACGCCGACCTCCCCCAGACCCC
>DHAH01000171.1:9688-10143 GCA_002397345.1 Clostridiales bacterium UBA4959 | reverse complement strand
CGCCGACCTCCCCCAGACCCCCGAAAAACTTGATACTGACTTAAAAATATTATTTTATAATAAAAAAGCTGTATAGATTAAAGTTAATCGCATAATCAAAAAAACATTTCATTACTGCGGGGTGTGGGAATTTATCTCTCCTCGCGTTTCTCGTTTTCTCCGTTTGTCAAAGGCTTTTGAAAAAAGTCTACCGAGCAAAAATAATCCGCGCCGGTAATTTATACCGGCGCAGAATAACCAAATTGTCACTCAATACCTTTTTTTCAGAAGAACTACGACCGCAGCCGATACGACTGCAAAGATAACTGTCGCCGCGACGGTATTATCGGAAGTGGAAGGGGAGGCGGTAGGAGAAGGGGAAGCGGTAGGCGTCGGGGTTTCCTCTTTTTCCGGAACATTTGCGGGAAACTTGATTGCGGTGGAAACAAGAATCCGGTCGCCACCATCATAACCCT
>DHAH01000171.1:7185-9511 GCA_002397345.1 Clostridiales bacterium UBA4959 | reverse complement strand
GTTTGAAAGGTTAACCGCGTCGGTTATCGGATAGGAAACGACCAGCGAAATATCGGAGGCGTTATATATATTAACCACAGAATCGATTCCGTTATAGGAACAAATGATTAAATACTGGTCGTCATACAAAGAGCATCCGAACGCTTCGTCAAGCGAAACCTTGGCGAGTATAGACGACGAGCCATCCGCCTTAATCTTCAGTATCGTGTCTCCCTTTGCGCCGGAATCGATCTTAGCGGCGAGATAGATTGTACCGTCGGCGGCGACCGCTATGTTGTTGCCTTCCAACACGTCGAGCTTCGCCGCGATATCGACATAGCCGTCGGTTCCGAACGTTTTGACTGCAGCGGGGCTTAAGGCGTTTGTGACGTCATAGCAATAAATTCTGTCTGTGTCGTAGTTTGTAACGATATAGAGGAGGTCTTTGGAACCCTGTTTCGAAACAGCAACGCCGTTTACGCCGACTTTCCCGTCAATGTCAATCTTAACATAGCTTACCTGTGACATATCGTCTGCTTTGACTATCGAGAAATAGACTGCTCCGTCGTTGGCTTTGTTTGCGATACCGCAGTAGACATATCCGCGGTCGTCCGTGTCGAGGGCTTTTATGTAGGCACCCGATTCAACCTCAAACTGATAAGTTGAAATAAGTTCTCCACTCGAGCCGTCAAACTTTCCAACGGTGGGGATTCCGCCGTTAAGCGCGCCCGCGTAGACATATTTTCCGTCGGGCAAAGCGGCGAACGATCTTATATTATAGGATGGAAGTGTACCCTGGGGATATTCACCGAGCGAGGTGAATTCGAGACCCTTAAAAGCCTCGTCATAGGATCCGGCGCTGATCACTATCATAGAAGCAGCGAAAAGTAGCGCGGCAAGTAAAATTGCGAAAATGACTTTAATCTTTTTCATGCTGGTTACTCCTTCTTTTCACTAAAAAAATATCGGTCTTGCTATGTTTTTTTGACCATATCTAAATTATATAATGAAAACCATGGAATGTCAACCATATTATTGCTTTCCCAATTAAGAATATTTACTTTTATTTTACACACTTGAAATATGTTTAAACCGTCAAAAATCATCAATTTGGCAATACTGGCGCATGTCGATGCGGGTAAAACCACGCTGACCGAGCGGCTGCTTTACAGCGCGGGCGTTATCCGCGCGCCCGGCAGCGTCGATGACGGCACCGCGCAGACAGACTGGCTGGATATCGAACGCCGGCGCGGCATCTCGGTGCGCGCGGCTGTAACCTCGCTCACCTGGCGCGATTATATGGTAAATATCATCGATACGCCCGGTCATGTCGATTTCGCGGGCGAAGTCGAACGCGCGCTGGGCGCGATCGATTGCGCGGTAATCGTGGTTTCCGCTGTAGAGGGCATGCAGTCGCACACCGAAAACATACTACGGGAGCTGACGGCTAATAAAGTGCCGTTTATCGTATTTATAAATAAAACCGATCGAGCGGGCGCGGACGTCGCGCGCGCTATCGGTCAGATAAAAACGTGCTGCAGCGAGGTTATACGCGTCGCGCCAATCGACGACGACAACGACGCGCTCGAGCTTGCAGCAGAATATGACGATGCCATCCTTGATGCATATCTGTCGGGTGTGCCCGTTGAAAAAGCGCGGATAAACGCCGCAATCCGCATGGCGGTATCCGAATTTCGGGCAGTGCCTGTGTTGCGCGGCTCGGCAAAGCTGGGCGAGGGAGTGGAGCGTCTACTTGACGCGATAACAGATTATCTTCCGACAGCAGACGGTCGGCTGATTGATGGTTTGTCGGCGCGGGTGTTCAAGCTGGAACAAGACCGCATAATGGGTCGGGTCGCACACGTTCGCGTCTACGGCGGAACGCTGCGCTCGCGCGAGCTTGTCGCTGTCGCCGACGACGGTACGATTTCGCGCGGGTTCGGCGGGCTGCGCGACGCGACGGCAAAAGGCGGTCCGCGCGGCGGAAAGATCACACAGATCCGCAAATTCAGCGGCGCGCGCTGGGTCGATGTAGGCGAGGTCGGACCCGGCGACATCGCGGCGCTGTGCGGGCTGGCCGAGGTCAGAGTCGGCGACTTCATCGGTCAAGTCGCGGTATCAGATAAATATTCGCTTGCGCACCCTTATCTAAGCGTCAAGCTCGAGCCGGAGAACGATTCCGATCTGCCCGCGCTCGTCGAAGCGGCGGGCGAGTTGTGCGACGAAGAACCGCACATGGAGCTGCGATGGGAACGCGGTGTGCGCGAGCTGACGGTCAGTCTGACGGGGCGCATCCAGCTCGAGACGCTGGAAGAAACGCTGCGCACGCGTTTCGGGCTGAGAGCGG
>DHAH01000171.1:6348-7034 GCA_002397345.1 Clostridiales bacterium UBA4959 | reverse complement strand
GCGTATACAATGCCAAAACCCTGTTGGGCGGTTGTGCGGCTGGGCTTCGAGCCGCTGCCGCGAGGATCAGGCGTGATTTATGAATCGCGGAAGATCTCGCACAATAAACTCAACTATAAATATCAAACCCATATCGAACGCTCGGTTTTCACCTGTCTTGCGCAGGGGACGCGCGGCTGGCAGGTTGATGATGTGAAAATCATGCTGCTCGACGGTGAATCGCACACCATACATACACATCCGCTCGATTTTTTTGTCGCGACGCCGATGGCGTTCATGGACGGGCTGCGGAATACGGGTACAACCCTGCTCGAACCGATGCTTTTTGTGCGTATAACCGCGCCGGCGGAGTTTTTAGGCAAGATAATAGGCGATTTTACCGTGATGGGCGGCAGCTTTGACAATCCGGTGATTACCACCGATACATTTACTATCGAAGGCATTTTACCGGCGTCGAAAACGCTCGATTATCCGGCGAGGCTGGCGTCGCTGACCTCCGGACGCGCGATTTTTGCGCCGCGATTCCACGGTTACCGCGATTGTCCGCCGGGAGAAGGCTGCGACACGCTTTTCCGCGGTGTGAATCCGCTCGACCGCGCGAAATTTATCCTCTGGGCGCGGGGTGCATACAGCGAATAACGGGAGAACGAGGGAACGAGGAACGGGGAACGGTCGCTTTTTGAAAA
>DHAH01000171.1:0-6207 GCA_002397345.1 Clostridiales bacterium UBA4959 | reverse complement strand
AAAAAGCTCCGCAAAAACTTTTGTAAAAAATATATAAAAGTATTATTTTCTACTGTTACAAGGGAAACTTTTTTCCGTTGATAACTTTTATAAAAAATTAGTTTAGGGGGAGAACCGTAAATTGGTCTCCCCCCTAAACCCATCTTTATAGTGGCAGCGTCACAGACGCTTTGAACAAGTCGCCGTCTATTTCAATCGACAGTCTGCCGCCTTGCAGCTCGGTCAGATTGCGGGCTATCGACAGACCCAGACCGCTGCCTTCGCCCGAACGAGCGGTGTCGCCGCGCACGAAACGCTCGGTCAGCTCATCTGGCGATACCTCGATCTGCTGCGATGAGATATTACGCATTGAAACACACGCCGCGCCCTCGCCGGCGGTCGCGTCGAGGTAGACACGCGTACCCGGTTGCGAATATTTACAGATGTTGGAGAGCAGGTTATCGAACACACGCCACAACAGCTTGCCATCGGCGTTTACAATTATCGGTACGCCAGGTGTGCGGATGATAAGCGTCAGCCCTGCCTCGGCAAAGCGGTCGGCATATTCGGCTGCCGACTGGTCGAGCAGCTCACATATATCGGTCGGCTCGGAATTTACTTCGATATTGCCCGTGGAGGCTTTCGATGCTTCGACAAGGTCGGAGGTCAGCTTGCGCAGCCGCGCCGATTGGCGATCGAGTACATTTAAATATTCAACCGCGGCATCGTTCGGCATGGGTTCTTTTTTCAGCAGATCGACATAGTTAATGATCGAGGTTATGGGCGTTTTCAAATCGTGCGACACATTTGTAATCAGCTCCACCTTCATGCGTTCGCTACGTGAGCGCTGCTCGACGGCGGCGGACAATCCGTCGCCCAGCCGGTTGAGGTTAGACGCGATCGCACGCGCTTCGCCGCGTAGCGCGGATTCGTTAAATTTATAATCAAGGTTGCCGCCTGCCAAACGTTCACTGCCTTGCCGGACGAGAGAAGCGCAGTAAACCGTTTTTATATAGCCGACCAGCAACGCTATGTTAATACATGAAATTAACAGGAAGAACCATATAATTATCGCGTTTGACGTAACTCTGATAGTCGATATAAGGGAGACTAAGAATATAAAATTAATGAACAGATACCCCGCGGTTATTAAAATCGCCTTTGGAACGACTGGCAGCATTTTAAAAAATCCTGCGATTCCATGCAATATTTTGCATATTAATTTATAAAACCACACGCAGATACGCCATATTACAGTGTTGCGGAACAAGCGGCGCTTTTTTATGCGCACGGCGGTTGTCGCCGACAGCGCAAGAAAAATCAAAGCACCGAATGCGCAAATCAAAGCTACGCTGAAAATTTCTATAATAAAACTTCGTGAGCTGGAGATCCCGTTATTAATAACACTTGCGGTAAGAAAAATCAGAGCTGTAAAAATAAAAGCCACGGTAGCTAATATTATATCGTAGGGTATATGGAAAAAATAGCCCTCATCAACGCCTTCTTCACCATACCTGCGCCCCGCCGCCTTGAGCAAGAAGACATATAATATAACCAACGCAAGCAATCCCAATGCGGTTATATAAATAATAAGATAACGTATCGAAAAAAATATATCGGAAATCATTTTTCCGTGTGTAAACGAATCTTTATTGTCAAGCAGTGGTTTTTTCACATAAAGAGTTAAATCAACACTATACCAATCGGATTCTTCGCCGTTATCGTAAACAGAATATTCGCGGTTATATTCATACCCGTAATCATCAGGCACACGCCCCAGTTCGATAAGGGCATTTCTTTCACTGTCGTAAATTGTTAAACGAATAGTGTAGTTACTTTCCTGTTCCCGTTCAACATATTTTGTAAGACCGCTTAAGTCGGCGCCATTATGGTTGTTATAACTCATTATATTGCTAAAAACAATATAATGGGTGTTGTTTACCGTCATCCTACATAACTGAGAGCCATAATATGCTTCGTCCGCGTTATCGCTACTGTAATATACCGAATCGAGGAACATATAAGCAAACGCGATACCGGAAAAAGCGGTTATAACCGAAATGACAACGAACAATATAACTGCGGCGGTTTTTACGGGCAGCGAATAAATCTTACCGTTCATAGGAATACCTCATATCTATACATTATTATTACGGGCGATCGATGACAGCCCGTACAGCTAATCCAATTTATATCCCTGACCCCAAACTACTTTGATATGGCGTGGTGAAGCGGGATTGATCTCCAGTTTTTCTCGCAGGTGACGGATATGCACCGCGATCATACCCTCCGCGCCGAAGGGCGATTCGCCGCGCACCGCTTCATAGAGCTGCTTTGACGAAAACACCTTGCCCGGCTCGCGGATGAGGACGCGTAGCAGGGAATATTCGGTTGGTGTCAGCGCGACATCCTCGCCGTCAAGCGTCACCGCCTTTGTATTGTCGTCAAGCAATATGCTGTTCCGCTCATAAATACCTTGCCTGCCCGCCCCGCCCGAAGCGTTTCCCAGCCGTGTGTAGCGCCGAAGCTGCGCCTTGACGCGCGCCAGCAGCTCGACAGGGTTGAAAGGCTTGGTCACGTAATCATCCGCACCGATGTTCAGACCCAGCACAACATCGGTGTCCTCGCTTTTCGCGGTCAGGAGTATCACCGGTATGCCGCCCGCGACGCCGTCTGTTTTACGCAGGCGCGCAGTGGCGGAGATACCATCGAGCCGGGGCATCATGATATCCATGATTATCAAATGGACGGTGTTCGCGGCGACGACACGAAGCGCTTCTTCACCGCTTGCCGCCTCGAGCACCGAATATCCTTCGGCGGTCAGATAAATTTTAAGCGCCGCCAAAATATCGGCGTCGTCATCGCAGATGAGTACTGTATACATGTGGAATTCTCCCGTTAATCGTTAAATCTATTATATCAGATAATTTTTTAAGATAAAAGCGGCATGATTATTAAGACTTCATTAATGATTATAAAGTATTTTTAATCGTGAGATGTTATATTATTGTTAAAACGGGCGAAGCGTTATTGAAATCCTCTCCGATGTTTGATATAATAAAAAATATATATCGCCGTAGTACGCGAGATCGTAACCGCCCGGCAAAAGCATAAAAAACCGCGCGTCCGAATAGTATAGACATACTCGGAGGTGCGCGGTGAAAACTAAAAAAACAATATTTTTATTGATAATATTATCGGTGTTTGTTTTAAGCGCCGCGTCTTGCGGCAAGCTGCCTGCGGTCGATTATCTTTCGTACCGTGCGGGCGCATTTAAAATGGACGGTCGGTTGGAATGTTCCGGACGCGAATATACGCTTGCAATCGCTTATGAAAAGGACGGCGCGCTGACCGCGACGGTCACCTCGCCCGTGCGCATTGCCGGATGTGTCGTGACAATCGGCGCGGATGGGAATGTTTCACTTACTTTCGGCGGCGTGACTGTCGGGTTGACGAGCGATATAACGCAGACCCTGCAATTGGGTGCGCTCGCGGCATTGCGCGACCTGCTGCTGCCTTCGCCCGGAGGGTTGATCTCGGCAAAAGTCACAAAACTCGGCGGACAGATATACAACCTCGCCAACTTCGCGGGCAACAGGGGCGATGTCGCCGTTTGGTTTGACCGCGCCGGTGTGCCCGTGCGTTTCGAAGCCGACGGCGCTGTATTTTCGGTAACAAATTTTTCGAAAGAAGTAATAAACAATTGATAACTGACAATTTATGATCGTAAATTATTAATTATCAATTGTAAATTAATATGCCTACACCGCTTACATACGCTAAAATAAACTTAAATAATCTTGTGGAAAACTACCGCGCTGTACGGGACTTCGCGGGTACAGAGCTGATATGCGTCTGTAAAGCCGATGCCTACGGCCACGGTGCGTCTTTGTGCGTTCCCGCGCTTTACAGCGCCGGAGCGCGCTTTTTCGCGGTCGCGAACCTTACCGAAGCGGTTGCGTTACGCGAATATTTGCGGGGCGTCGAGGACAGCAGTCCGGCAGATATTATTATTCTCGGTTCGACACTCCCTGTCGATGCGCCCGAGCTTACTGAGTATAACCTCATCCAAACCCTCTACAGCCGCGAATATGCCAAGCAGCTCGCCGAGAATATCCCCGCGGGGAAGAAGCTGCGTGTGCATATAAAACTCGACACCGGTATGAACCGGCTCGGATTCGGTTGCACAGCCGGCGAATGCGATCTTGACGGTATAGCCGCAATCTGCGGCGATCCGCGCTTCATCTGTGAGGGGCTGTTTTCCCATTTCTCCTGCTCCGACGAAACCCAATCACGCGGCATGGAAATCACCGGCGCTCAATATTCGCGTTATAATGCGGTCTGTGCGGAGTTGGAGCGGCGGGGAATAAAATTCAGCAAGCGTCACATCCGCAACAGCGCCGCTTCGCTGCTGCATCCCGAAACCGCGCTCGATTTCGCGCGCGCCGGGATTGTGCTATACGGGCTGTCGCCCTCTGACGAGCTTACGCTTCCGATACCGCTGCGTCCGGTTATGGATTTCTGCACAACCGTGACGCATGTCCACACGCTGCACGCGGGCGATACGGTCAGTTATGGCGCGACCTTTACTGCGGAGCGTGACATACGCGTAGCGACGCTCGCGGTCGGCTATGCTGACGGTTATATACGCGCCTACGGCAAAAAGCGTGGCTGTG
Source organism: Clostridiales bacterium UBA4959 (assembly GCA_002397345.1). Taxonomy (GTDB): domain Bacteria; phylum Bacillota; class Clostridia; order Oscillospirales; family CAG-272; genus DTU078. The sequence goes on along the minus strand of DHAH01000171.1, from coordinate 1,552 downwards.
ACGGCGCGACCGTGCGTATAAGAGGGGTCGACTGCCCGATAATAGGCCGTATCTGCATGGATCAATGCGTCTGTGATATAAACGCGCTGCCCGACGCGTCGCTGGGAGACGAGGCGCTGCTGTTCGGCGAGTATAAACCCGTAGAGCAGCTTTCACGGCTCGCCGGAACGATAAATTACGAATCTGTCTGCCTGATAGGCAAGCGTATACCGCGCATAGCAGTGCGATAATGGGGATGCGAGGTACGGGGATACGCGCGGGGGGAGAAGCTCCCCACGCACCCCCGCAAATATGGGTAAGTATATGTATTTTATGTTCGAGAGTTTGGAAGCGTTTTTAATACCTCAACATAACATTACGAATATTTATTTGACAGACGCAGGTTGTCGGCTATCATCGCGATAAATTCGCTGTTTGTCGGTTTACCGCGGCTGTTTTGGATCGTATATCCGAAATAGGAGTTGAGCGTTTCTATATCACCGCGGTCCCATGCGACTTCGATTGCGTGGCGGATGGCACGCTCCACGCGCGATGAGGTTGTTTGATATTTCTTAGCGACCGAAGGGTAGAGTATTTTTGTTACGGAATTAATAATATTGTTGTCATCGACGGTCATCATTATCGCTGTGCGCAGATATTGATAGCCCTTGATGTGCGCGGGTACGCCGATCTGGTGAATGACCTTTGTCACCTGCGTTTCCAGATCCCCCTTCCGCGCCGCGGAATCGGCTACGAGCCGCTTCGGGTTGCGCAGCGCGCGCGCCGTGCAGATGCGTTTGATACGTTCGCTGAGGTTGTTATAGTCAAAAGGCTTGACCATACAGTATTCCGCGCCCGACTCTGTTGCTTCTCCGAATATATTTTGGTTGTTGACAATGGAAATTATTATAAATGAGGGTTCCAGGTCATTACCAAAATCCAGCGATTTTGTCCCGCGCATAACTTGGATGCAATCGAGCTTTGACAGCCAGGCGTCGGCAAGCACAATGTCCGGATGGTTCTTGTCAATTCGGTAGAGGGCGTCTTCTCCGTTTACGGCTTCTTCAACCTCGGTGTTGCCCATATTTATCAGATTAGATTTACATGCGCGCCTGAAGTCCGCGTTTTCGTCCGCAATGAGAATTTTAATTCTGTTATCCATTTTAGGTCTCCGTTCCGTTAATTCCGCAATGTCCGCCGAAATTCGCCATGAGGTTTTATTTCCGGTCGGCATATAAAATCGTTATAGGTATGATACCATATATTGGTAATATTTTCAATACCTTCTTGAAAAAAATAATACACAAAATAATGTGTTCCTATTTTGTCATAATGCACAACATGTAGATTTTAAATCGACTTTATGCGCGCGGGAGAGATAATAAATCTGCCGTAAAACGAGATTTAATAATCGCTCGACAGATTTTATAGGACAATATGACGAAAAATTTGCCGGATCTGCGTTATAAGTAATAATATGATATTTTAAGTGATGTAATATCGTCAAATAGAAGAAGGGATACTATTAACATGAAAACTGTCACAATAAATGTGATCGAGAGCTTCAATTCGG
>DHAH01000037.1:13227-28529 GCA_002397345.1 Clostridiales bacterium UBA4959 | reverse complement strand
AGCCACCGATTATATATCATATATTCCATCATTATAATCTTATTGTGTAAACATGTAAAGGAGTTGGCTGTGTATTCAATTATATATGCCCGGCGCGCTTTTGCTAAAAGAACAGCGTCATTCGTTTCGCTTTTTATCATATTAAACCTCACCTTTACGACCGCGACAGCGCCATTAGTGTTGACTGATATGGTGACATTCGGAGATAACATAGAAATGGTGGCTGAAGCTGTCGCGCGCAGCGGAGGCAGCCATTTTACAATATATAACGCGCGTGAAGATTATCTTCAGTTTTTTACCGGATATGACATCTTTACCGCTGCGTATGACAAAGGCAAAATCCGTGTTAATGTAACCGAGTTAACTGTGGAAAACGCTGAAGCTGTGGGTACCGAATTGTGGCGTATCATAACGGAAATCGGCGATACGCAGTTGTCTTTAGTTGGAGATTATCCCGCGTATCTGGGTCAATCCCAAGTCGACCCGGAAACGTTCACACAAACCATGGTTATCGTGTTTTCTTTTTTGGCAGTGTCACTCGTGTCTATGCTGCTGGCGCTTGGCGACTTTATGCGCAGACAGGAACGCGACTTTTCCGCATTGTTGTCTATCGGAGCGACCCACAAAAAAATCGGAGTCATTTTAATTTGCGAAATAATTCCGGTGTTTGCGGCGGCGTATATGTTTGCATTGGTGCTGTCAAATACGCTGATTACCGGAGTGGTTTATTCACTTGACTTTTATGCACAAATACAGGCTTCAGGCAAAATTATCTTTATGAGCTGCCACTCGCTGCTGCTCTCATTCATCTTTACCGCGGGTACGACGGCGGCGGCGTTTTTGCTGAAACTCAACTATCTCGGGCGCATCCCTCCCGTAACGCTTTCATCAGACGAGGACGACATAAACCCCGGTTTTCGCAGAGACAACCGCATGCTGAACGCCAGCTCAGCGGCGGGGGCGCTCACACATGTCTGCGTACGTCGCGACGGCAGGCAATATATCCGAATGGGGCTGTTGACGGCGGCGTCGGTATTTATTTCGCTGTTTATACCTGTATATTGCTATTCTGGATATGCGTTTGTTCAGATTGGCGACACCGACATATTACTTGAACATCACAACGCCGAGACATCAATGCGCGAAAATTTTACGCTGTCTCCGCAAGAGGAAGAAGTAATCGCGGCAATGCCACCGGCCGTGCGGAATGTGGAAGATGTATATATAAACTATAGAAGTTACCCTCAATCAATTGTTATCCGGGTTGATAAAAATACCGCATCCGCAATAGAAGACGACGGTAATTATTTTAAGTATGTTTGGTTAACCCCAGTAACCGGCAGAATGCTGGAGATATTAAAAACCGGAAGCGAGTTCGATATTGAGGCAGCCTTGCAGGAAAACAGTTGCCTCCTTCCCATTTCTCAAAAGAGAAAATACAAAATTGGCGATATTATAACAATTGAATCTAATACATCTCAAGCCGCCGACGCCGATGTGCAAGAACATGCACTTGAAGCTGACCATACACATACATATGAATACAATCATTTAACAGAGCTTGTCGTAACCGGTTTCATAAACCGGCTTTCATCAGACGAAGTTTTTGAGGTATACTTATCTGCCGAAAATTTTAAAAAAGCCGCTGACGGAAATTATGATATAGGAAATATTTTTGTTTATTTAGCCAATCCCGCGGATTCCGCTACCGCTCCGCGTATAGAACGATATTTGCGCGAAAACGGAATTGAGCTTACCGTCACTGACCAATTTAAGCAAAACAGGCGCGGATATGAATCGGTTACTCCGATTTTGGTTTTAGGTATTGCGCTTTGCGTGTTTCTTTATTGTGCCACGCTTATAACATCCTGGATTTCGATAGGAGGCTATATACGCTCCAGGGAAAAACAGTTGCAAATTCTTGCCTTGCTCGGAGCGGACAGACGCGATCTGATAAGCCCTTATATGCGCCAGTCCGCTATATATGCGCTGCCGACAGTCGTTTTGCCTATGCTGCTGAGTACGCTTGCGAACATTCTGCTGTACAGATCATTTGCCACAACCCCCACGTTTGGAGCTGTAAAGGCGGAGATATATGCGATTATATTCACTGCGGGAATGTTATCGTACCTGCTGCCGGCGTATATCTCGCTGAAACGCGTCGTAGCCGAGTGTTAATCCATCGATGAAAAATCAAATAAAGTAAAGGCGAGTACTAAATATATGGAAGTTGTACGAGTAGTGAACCTTTGCAGGCACTATATTCAAGGCGACACGGTAATTGAAGCTGTAGAGGCACTTTCCTTCACAATAAAAAAGGGCGAGTTTGTAACCATAACCGGCGCGTCGGGGTCGGGGAAAACCACTCTCCTTAACCTTATAGGCGGTGTGGATAAGCCTACCTGCGGTGAAATTTACATAGATGGTATAGATATACGCGCGCTTAGCGCAACGGAACTGGGTCGTCTGCGCAGACAAAAGCTGGGATATATATTCCAAAATTACAACCTTATCCCCATACTTACCGCGCAGGAAAACATAGTGATGCCCTCTCTGCTTGACGGCAGGAAAGTGGATAAAGAATATTTCGCTCAGCTTGTGGATGTGTTGGGGATTGCCGACAGGATATATCACCTGCCCGGCGAGCTCTCGGGCGGTCAACAGCAACGAGTTGCCGTCGCACGCGCGCTTATAAATCGCCCCTCGTTGATTTTGGCGGATGAGCCGACCGGAAATCTTGATAAAAAGTCGGCGGAGGAACTGCTTGACTTAATCGAGCAGGTCAACCGTCTTGGCAACACGATCATAATGGTGACGCACGACCAGAATATCGCAAACAGGGCAAGCAGAATTTTACACATGGACAACGGAAAGATCAAGGAACTTTCGTAATATCTGATATTCTTTTTAGCTTCACACCCAACAATCCAATCTCGCTTTGTAATATTCTTCACAAGATAAGCCGTATTTACGATTGATAATTGTGTAAGTTTTACGCCTGTCTGTCTGCGTAAAACAGCCAACATCTACCAATCCATCGTTGAGGACGAGGGTGGTGTGATCATGAGCTTTACTTATTTATTTGGAAATTATTCAAGTGCTTATAACAATCTGCTTGAAACGCTTTTCAACGGAAAAGCGCCATCAACCGATGCGGCGTCGTATGCGGCAAAGAATGAAAAATCTCAGACAGCGCGTGTAAAATCGATTATGAAGTTTTACGATAAACAGAAATCAGGTACATAAAAATAATCCGGGGCGTATCAAAATGCGCCCCTTTTTTGTTTAATGTAAATTTGATGCGAATAAATGCATCCACTAATTGTAAAATATATCTTAATTCATAAGCGTCCGGTTGCAAACAACATATAAGATATGATATAATTATATACAGAACAACACAGGAAGAAGGTGTCCGAAATATAAAATTGAAAAAGAATTTATAATAAAAGTCGTATTAAATTTATAAGGAGAAAATATGATAGGAAAAAGCGAAACATATGAAATCGTATCGAAAATAGCGTATCTTGCCGGAGTAAAAAAGTCGATTTTTGAAAACGAATTTCAAACACCGGATATAGAATGGTATAACAAAATTAACGAGGTAAAAGAAGCGCGTATCATAAGAAGCCTGTGCAAAATCCGCACGGCTCTGCAGCTTTATTACCGCCAGATCGAACCAGCAATGCTGTATAACCTTAAAAATCTTGAGACACTTCCGTATTTTTCGGCAGATGATATTAAACAGCTCAGAGAATGGGGTCTTGACATTGTAAAAATCAATTACCGGCCTAACCGTTATATCATCGATATGAACAAATATATATTAAATAATATAGACGCCTGCCGCAATTTGTTTCCGTTATGGCTGAAATGGCAATATATACGCGAACTGTTTATCATGCCGGACGGTTTTTTGGAAGATAAGGTGAAGCTGGAATGGGGGAAGTTTACAAACAATCTGGACAGTTATCCGTATCAGGTATATATTAACTGGAATCCCGTGAATGACGGTAATATTCTGTATAACGACCGAAAATTTGTGAAGCTGTTATATCAGCAGCACGGTGATATATTCAAAGACAACAGCAAGGTGTCCGACGCAGGCGCTCTTGTTAAAAACAATATCTACAATTTTATTGACGTGTCGGATAAAACCGTGTTAATCGTAGACTGTGAAAATTCTGATCCGTATAAATTATGTTCCACGCTGCGAAGTCTCAGCGATGAGGAACTTAAAAAAGTACATAAAATAATTCTCTACGACGATATTCACACATCAAAGGCGTGGGGACTGCTCGAGCGATACACGCGTATCAAGGTCGAACATGTAATGATTGAACGCGTTAATAAATTTAAATCTCTGGTAGATATCAGACTGACCGCCGGAGTATGCCGCGAATTTTATGAAAATCATGTGGATTCGTTTATTATTTTGTCAAGCGATTCAGATTTCTGGGGTCTTATTTCATCGCTGCCGCAGGCGTCGTTCCTTGTTATGATAGAAAATGAAAAATGCGGCGCCGACATTAAAGAAGCGCTTGAGGAAGGCGGTATTTTCTATTGCTCGCTCGATGATTTCTGCACCGGAAATATTGACGATCTTAAAACTGTTATGTTGAAGAATGAACTGCAAAACGAGCTTGACGCGGTATTTACAATAAATATAAACGAACTGCTTGACAATATTTATGAAAACTGTCGGATTCCGCTTAATAAAACAGAGCGGCAGCGTTTTATAGATAAATATGTTAAAACACTGCGCCTTTCGATATCGGGCGATGGGATTATGAAATTTATATTAAACGCATAAAAAAAAGCGTGCCGTTTTATTTTGTAAAACGGCACGTTTTACCTTTTACGCCTGCAATAAATAAAGGTAATGATTTGCCTCGCGTAATAGGTGGTCGGTAAATAGCGGCGACATCAGAGATTTTACTTTGCATTGGAGTGTTTTTTCTGTGGTAAGCGATTTAAAATCACTCAGCGCTTTGGTTGCGTCATATTCTTCGCTCTTGTCAGGCGTTTCGCTTTTTTCTATTACATCAAATTCCTTTGCCAAACGATCTGCCTCGTTGAAACTTTCGGTTTCGGCTGGATCAAAAAGCCCGCGCATGACTTTTATATGATCGTCCATTTGATGATTCCAGAAAGATTCATAACCTTGATTGTAGTTTTCATCTTTTTCCTGCAATTTGGTCAGTATATCCATATACCTTTGAGCTTCATGTAAAATGTGTTCGTAAACTGAAGTGTAAAGGAAAGTAAATAACCGGCAGGAAGCCTGATTTACATACAGATTTGACTTAAACCGTGCAAAAGCGCTGACTTGACTTAATATGTTTTGGTTAAGCGTTGATACATTTGAAGCGATTTGTTCCGTTGTATATGTATCCGATGGCTGGATATTGTATTCCATTTTTGTCAGGTTGGAATTAATATCGATGCCGGTAAGCTGTTGAGTTGTTTGCTCCGCAGCTTCCGTATAATTTGTATAATATTGTCCGGATTGAAGAGCTTTTTTAGATATCACACCATTGGATAACCGAATTGTTTCTAAAAGCAGTCTGCCGAAATGTTGCTTGAACATATCTGCCCGATTAGCTAACTGCATGTGAAATGCCGGCATACTGCTTTCGATAAATATTGCATGTTCTTTCATAATGCGTGCCCAAAAAAGATTGTTTTCCAAGGACAGGCGTATGTATTCTGATTTGCTAAGCATGACATTATACTCCTATTTATAGATTCAAGTCAATATCATCCTATTCAGATAATTAATTTTTGCAACTGTCGGCTCGTTGGAACTTTCGGTATCGGGCGAAAGAATTACGAAATTTAATTTAAACATATAAAAAAAACGTGCCGTTTTATTTCAGAATAGTAAAACGGCACATTTAAAATTTTTTATAAATTTTCGCCGGACGGGAAGGCAATATCGGTATCCGCTATCGGAGCTCCGAAAACCGGATAACCCTTTTCGTTGAAATCAAACTTTTGGCAGTACAACTGACGATGCGGGCTGTCGGGCGAGATTCTCCCGTGATAGGCGAGCCAGTGTTCGCTTTTATCCGGGGAACGGAACACAGAACAATGTCCCACCGAGCAGACCTTATCGTTAGACCTGAAAACGGGCGACGAATGTTTTTTCCACGCGACGCTGTCCGTGATGCAGCCGCCTGTATATTCGAGCAGACCCACACAATAATCGGGAGCGGCGGTGTCATTGGCGGAATAAAGTATAAACAGCTTATCGCCGTTTGCCAGAAAAAACGGGCCCTCGTTCACGCGCCCCCTCCGAAGCTCCCACGGATATTCCGCGACGCTGATCAGCGCCCTTTCGGCGCCGATTGTCCAGGGGTTCTCCATTTCTGCGATGACGACCGCGTTCCCGTGCTGAGGAGTCACAGAAGCATAGGCAATATAAAGCGCTCCCGTTTCGGGCTGACAATATATCGACTGGTCAATAGCGTAAATCCCGGGGTCGGTAAACGCCTTGAAATTATAGGTTCCGAAAGGGTCATCACCCTCGGATTCAAGGCAGAACATGCGGATAGAGTCAAAATCAGTTCCTTTAGTGGATCCGCTGGAGTAAATATACCATTTACCGTTGATATGATACATCTCCGGCGCCCATATACAGGACTGCACCTCGTTGCCGGCGGTATAAACCGTTTTATACTCGCCGCTCAAAAGCGTTCCGAACGACGCGCTGCGATATATGCCCAGTTTATCGACCATGGTGTAAAGGCAGTAATAATATCCGTCCACATATGTAATAAAAGGGTCCGCCGCGCTTTTTTGCGTTATTGGGTTGCGAAAATATCCCGGTTTGTTTTCATTATTCACTGTTAATCCCTCCAAAGTAAAATTATCGAAGCCATGTAAATAAATTTTTAAAAATGATCATTCAAAAATCTCCTGCGCTTTGGGAAAGCGCGGAAAAAGTCATCGGCGGAATTACATAAATTAACCCCCGCCATATAAACCGCTTTATCAGCGTTAAAATCATCGCAGCCGAGCATAACGCGCGTAAGCGAGGGAATTTCCATCGAAACGTCGTAATCGGCGGTATCATATGCCGTTCTCCCCGCAAGCTTTTTTACCTGCGCCATGCCGCCCGAATATTCGACTTCATATATGCCCCTGTTACAGTCGAGAAAATCATCAACTCGAAGCGCGAAATGTCCGGGGTCTTCGGGGTATGTGTTGGTGTTAAGCAGCTTTTCGACAAGTACAACCCGGCCCATCGCCGTATTGTGCAGCGTATATTCGCAGTCGATGTATTCTTTAAGCATATAATCCAATTCGCTGTCCTCCGGCAGCCCGCTGAAGAAATATTCGCTGACCTGACCCTCGAACATGCGCAAAAAGCCGATAATTCCGGCAAGCCCGGTGCTATCGTTGAAAACAAGTTCCTTCACATTCATCGTGTTGCCGTCAATTGTGAATGTAGCGTATGAGGAAGGCTTTGCTCCGTCGTACCAAACGTATGTTAAACGCTTGCTTTTATGCGGCTCGGTGGAATAAGCGCTTGACGAAGCGTCGCGTGTGAACATAATATTGTGCCGCGAGGCAAACTTATTATAAATATCAAGTATGTCGCACAGCATTGTACCGCCGGTATAAAGCGCCGCGTTTGAATTGCGCTCGACAGCGCAAAGCGCCGCCGCCGGCATCTTTATTGTCTTTTTCTGAAGAACCCTTTCATAACCAAATTGGCGATAATACGCGTAGGAAAACGGATATAAAAAGCTGGTCGCCCAGCCGCGCTCGGGAGCCATGCGTAAAATCTCGTTAAAAATCGCCCTGACGCAGCCGCTGCGGCGGTATTCGGGCAGCGACGCCACACCCCCGATTCCGACCGACGGAAGGAACGTGCCGCAATAATTGCTGTTATAGTTATTGGGATAAATCATCGCCGTTAACGTTTCGCCGTCGTCAAGGAAGGAGCCGATTATCTCTGAGGTAAGCGGCTCTTTATTTGTTTCCTCGATGTCGGCAGAAAAAGAAAAAGCGATGGAGGATACGGCGGCGCGTTTGCCGTTTTCGTCGGGGCGGAGCGGTCGTATTATCATATAGGCTCTCCTTAATATTTATTCTTTTATGTATGCGTTGCCGTTCTCGAAAAATATTTTGTCGTTGCAGAACAGATTTATCGCCTCCGGAAGAATGACCCACTCCGCCTGCTCCATAACGCGGCGCTGGAGCGTCTCCGGTGTGTCGCCGTAACGTACCTCGACGGCTTTCTGCGCGATGATCGGACCGGCGTCGGCTTCGTCGGTGACGAAATGTACAGTCGCGCCCGTCAGCTTTACGCCTGACGCGAACACCGCGCGATGGGTGTGTAAACCGTAAAAGCCCTTGCCGCAGAAGCTCGGAATCAACGCGGGGTGCACATTTATGATGCGGTTAGGATAGGCGGCCACAAACGCGGGTGAAAGCACGAAATTGAATCCCGCGAGCACAACTAAATCGATCTCCGCCACTTTAAACCGCTCCGCAATCGCTATACTGAACCCGTCGCGGTCAAAAGCCGCGCTCCTTTTATATGCCGCGCTGTCCACAACCGCTGTTGGGATGTTATGCTCCGCGGCGCGCGTCAGCGCGTATGCGGCGGGCGAGCTGGACAGCACCAGCGCAATGCGCCCGCCGGTGATTTTACCCGCGCCGATAGCGTCGATAATGGATCCGAGGTTGGTGCCGCCGCCTGATACGAGAACGCCGATGTTTTTCATTTTTTATTTAATCTTTCATTAAAATAATGTAATTTCCGGGTGGTGGTTAATTTTTCAGGCTGTGTATCGGCGCGGGGATCGTGCCGCCGCGCGCGACAAAACTTGCGCAGCCGAAGGGGCTGACACGCATGACGGGCGCGTAACCGAGCAGCCCGCCGAAGGTCACGGAATCGCCCGCCGACTTGCCGCAGGCGGGGATGAGACGCACGGCTGTCGTCTTATTGTTCGCCACACCGATGGACATCTCGTCGGCGATGATACCGCAGATCACGTCCTCGGGCGTGTCGCCGGGAATGGCTATCATGTCCAGACCCACGGAGCAGACGGCGGTCATCGCTTCGAGTTTTTCAAGCGACAAGGCGCCGCGTTCCGCCGCCGCGATCATGCCCTCGTCCTCGGAGACAGGGATGAACGCGCCCGACAGTCCGCCGACCGAGGATGACGCCATAACGCCGCCCTTTTTCACCGCGTCGTTGAGCATTGCCAGAGCGGCGGTAGTACCCGGCGCGCCGCATACGTCTACGCCCATACCTTCGATGATGCGCGCGACCGAGTCGCCGATCGCCGGCGTAGGCGCGAGCGAAAGATCGACTATACCCAGCGGCACGCCCAGTCTGCGCGACGCTTCGCCCGCGACGAGCTGACCCACGCGCGTGATTTTAAACGCCGTTTTTTTGATAATATCCGCCAGCGCCGAAAAGTCGCAGTTACCCGCGCGCTTTACCGCGCTCGCGACTACGCCCGAACCGGATACGCCCACGTTGATCACCGTTTCCGGCTCGCCCATGCCGTGGAACGCGCCCGCCATGAAGGGGTTGTCCTCCGGCACGTTGGCGAACACCACAAGTTTCGCGCAGCCGATGGAGTCGCGCTCCCGCGTGAGCTGCGCGGTATGCTTGATAACGCCCCCCATCTTCGCGATGGCGTCCATGTTGATACCCGCCTTGGTCGAGGCTACGTTGACCGACGAGCAGACTTTTTTTGTTTCGGCAAGCGCCTGCGGAATCGCGTCGATCAGCCGCGCCGCGCTTGCTCCCGTGCCTTTTTGCACCAGCGCGCCAAAGCCGCCGATGAAATCGATGCCCAGTGTCTTTGCCGCACGGTCGAGCGTGTGAGCCAGCTTCACAAAACCGTCGGGCGAGCACGCGCCGCTGATAAGCGAAACGGGCGTGACCGAAACGCGCTTGTTGATAATCGGGATGCCGTATTGTTTTTCAATATCGCACGCCGTAGACACCAGCCGTTCGGCGGATTTTGTAATTTTATCGTATACTTTACCGCACAGTCTGTCCCCGTCGTCAGAGACGCAGTCGATAAGCGAAATACCCATTGTAACGGTGCGTATATCCAAATTTTCCTCGCGGATCATGTTGATCGTTTCGAGGATGTCTGTCATGTTTATCATATATATTTTATATCCTGTGCATCGAATTGAAGATGTCCTCGTGCATGGTGTGGATCTCCAGCGCCGAGGAATGTCCCAGCTCCGCCATGCGGTCGACAAAATCGGTGAAGGGAATGGTCAGCTTGTCAATGTCGACAAGCATAATCATAGCGAAATATTCATGCAAAACGCTTTGCGATATATCCATGATATTAACCCCGCATTCGGCGCAGGAAGTGCTGACGCGCGCGATGATGCCCATGCTGTCGCGTCCGGTGACGGTGATAACGGCTTTCATATTATTTTACTCCGGTTTTAATTTTCGGGCGGAGAAAGAACTCCGCCCATACATATAATATAAATCATTATAAATTAAAACGCGCATATATTCAATATGAATTTTAAAATATTCTTGAAAACTCCGTGCTATTATGTTATACTTACAGTAAATACGCAATAAACAGGAGCATTTGTATATGTACGAAGAATCCAACCGAGTCGAATACTGCGTTGTAAAAAAATATGAGGGGGTATACAAACACGCCCGCAATCTGATGATCATCGCTTATGTGATGTTTCCCATCGTGGGTATTGTCGTTATCGCCGCGACGCCGCTGGCGGCGTTTGTTATCTGGTTCATCGCGCTGTTCCCCATGATGCTGTCGATTATTATACCCCTCACCTACCGGTATGTACAGATAGAATATGAATATTCTATTAATTCTGGGCTTATAACCTTCTCGGAGATATACGGCAGACGCTCGCGCAAGCAAAAATTCGAGATCCGGCTGGGCGACGCCATCGCCATCGCGCCTTACCGCGATGAATATAAAGCAGCCGCCGACGAAGCGGACAATAAATATATCGCCTGCTCAACGATGTCCAACCCGGAGCTGTATTACATATTATTCGAAGATGAGGACGGACATCGCAACACTATATTTTTCGATCCCATCAACAAGGCGTTGAAGCTTATGAAATTCCATAACCGCGCAACGGTCGTCGTGCCTGTTCATATTTAATAAAACGGGGAATTGATTCATATGAAAAAGCTGTTTGCCGCCGTAATATTGTTTTCATTAACACTCGCCGCCTGCGCCGCGCCGCGGGATGAAGCGCAAAACACCGCGGCAGAGACAACTCCGGTTGAAACAATCGCCGCGGAAACGACCGTATCAGAAATAACCGTGTCAGAAACAGCCGGAGAGGGTAAATTCAGCACGTTTACCGCCTACGACCCCGACGGCAACGAAGTAAACGGCGATATTTTCACCGGTTATAAACTGACAATGGTCAATATCTGGGGCACATTCTGCACGCCCTGCATAAACGAAATGCCCGATCTTGCCAAGCTGCATAAAGATTACGCCGACAAAGAGTTCCAGATCGTCGGACTGGTCGCGGATGTATTTTCGGCAGGGAAGATCGACGAAAAGGACGCCCGAACCGTCAAAAAAATCATAGACGCGACCGGCGCCGACTATAAACACATGTTATTGTCCAAGGATTGGAACAATCTTATCGTTAAAAATATAGAGGGCGTGCCGACTACGGTTTTTATTGACGAAAAGGGTAATCAGGTCGGAAAAACAGTCCTCGGCTCGAAATCGTATAAAGATTGGGTAAAGATAATCGATAAAATGCTCGAGAAGGTAAACTGATGAACACACGCCGGCGTTCTGTCATAACCCTTGCGGCGCTGATTCTTGGCGCCGCCATGCTTATCCTCGGCGCGCTGCGCGGCGAGGCAAAGGACGTTCATGTGAAAGCGTCGAATATCTGTCTTGAATGCATCGGCATCGGATAATCGGATAATATGAAGAAAAAATTACATCCCCGCACATTCGCGCAAGCGGCGGCGACGGTATTTTCAAACGGTTATCTTGCCGGAATCGCCAAAATGAAGATATTTACCGGCGCGAGCAAGCAAATCTGCATACCCGGGCTGAACTGCTACAGTTGCCCGGGCGCGCTGTTTGCCTGCCCGCTCGGCGCGTTCCAATCGGCTTTAGCCGGCGGCGATATTGCCGGCAGCGAGTATAAGCTGCGCTTGCCGTGGGTAAGTTTACCGCTGTATACACTTGGCTTTTTATTTATATTCGGCGCGCTGCTCGGCCGCTTTATTTGCGGATGGCTGTGCCCGTTCGGATTTTTTCAGGATTTATTATACAAAATTCCATTCGTCAAAAAACTCCGCAAACTGCCGGGCGACAGAGCGCTTAGATGGCTGAAATACGCGCTGCTTGCGGTGTTGTGTGTGATATTGCCGCTTACACTGACGAATATCGTGGGGCAGGGCAGCCCGTGGTTCTGCAAACTGGTGTGTCCGGCGGGAACGCTTCAGGCGGGACTTCCGCTCGTGTTGTTCGGCGAGGGCTACGCGGACGCGGCGGGGATGTGGTTTATCATAAAAGTTACGATATTAATCGTGATAATCTTTCTTTCGGTTATTACATACCGCCCGTTTTGCCGCTATCTTTGCCCGCTGGGTGCGATATACGGGCTGTTTAACCCCATCTCGCTGTGCAGGCTGAGGCTGGATAAAAATAAATGCATAAACTGCGGCGCGTGCGAGAAGGCGTGCAAGCTCGGCGTCGTGCCGCAAAAAAATCCCGGCTCGCCCGATTGCATCCGCTGCGGCGATTGTGTGAGCGTCTGCCCGCGCGGTGCGCTGTCGGGTCTGCCGGTTAGGAATAAAACCGGAAAATCTGCCCGGGAGGCAATAAAGTGAAAGAAAATAAAGTTCGTAAAGCCGCAAAAAAATCAATAATATTCATTATGCTGCCGGCACTGATTTTAATTGCGGCGTCGCGGATAAGAGCGCCGAACGACGATACCGCGCCGCCCGTAACCGAGCGATGGGAGCAGACAAGCGCCATCGAGCCAGGCGTGGATTATATTATCGTGAGCAACGGCTACGCCCTGACTTCCGATCCGATAAAAAACGGTGAAGAATACAGTTTGTCGGGCAAGCCGGTGACGACAACCGATGACATTTTGGGCGGCGAGGTTGACGCGTCCATGCTGTGGCGGTTTGATAGCGACAAAAATTCTACAGACGGAAATTACCGCATAACACATGACGGAATACCGCTGACGCGCGACACCTGGCGCGGGGAGGATTATCTGCGGCTCAGCGCCTCCGAACAGCCTGACGATAAACGCGATCTGATGTATTACACATGGCAGGTGATAAGGCGGGGCGATGTTTTTTATCTCGCCGCCGCGACGGAAAATCCGGAGCTGCGCAACATGCTGTATTTTTCTAAATACAGCGGCGCGTTTATTTATTTAAACAACCCGTCGGGCATGGCGCAGCGTCTGTTTTCGATGAAGCTGTTCCGGTTCGTCGGCAAAAACGAAAATCCCCGCAATATCACACGGCTAAGCCTTGCGATTACGCCGCCGAAAGCCGGTCAGCCCGCGCTTGGAGCATACATAAACAGCGGAGGAGCGGAATATCGCGTCGTATCCACGGATTGGTCGGGCGAACCCGCGGTGTTCGCGTATTCGACCGCGTATACCGCGACGGTGACGCTTAAAACCTGCGCGGACTATATATTTGCGGACGACGCCGCGGTGACCGTGAACGGACAGCCCGTACAAGCCACGCGCGCGGGCAATGCACTCACTGTTATAATCTCCTATCCCCAAACGGAAGCGCTGCCCGTCGGAAACAACGCCGCCGACGCGCGGACACTGTTGATCACCTCTGATATTCATAAATATACGGATAACCTTTCGCGTTCTCTTGCGATTTTGCGCAAAGACGGGATTTATCCGCGCACGGTCAGTTTCGCGGGCGACATGTATACGGGCGGCGGGGGATATTTTTTCACCGGCTGGCAGGATTACGCCGGCTTGGTGCGGAGCACGATAACCGATATTTTCCCCGACGCGCAGCCGGTGTTCACCATGGGTAACCACGACTGGGAGTCGCTGTATGACGAAAACTTTTACGATAACACAGGCTCAACCTTTGCGGAGGTTTACGGCTGTTCGCGTGTGGGCGCAATATATCCCGGCGGCGATACGGGCGCGCCGTATGTGATATTCAACGTTGGAGCGACCGACGTGACCTACGGTGAATATTACAGTATGTTCCGCGACGAGGATTTATCGAAGCTGGAGCGATTTTTAAAATATATCGACGGCAGCGGCAAATTTATTTTAATTAATTCGCACTGGCCGCTCCATTACGCGTACAACAGCGGCGACCGCGAGGTCAAAAACGCGGAAAAAATGATCGACTTGCTGAATAAATATGCCGATCGCAACGATATTTTATTCGTTTGGGGACACAACCATTTAGGCGATGTAACCATGCTGACCGCCCGCAAACCGGGTGACGAAATTATCTGCGACAAGGCGGAACAAATCAAGCGACATATTAAATTCTGCTACGCCAACGCGGGCGCGATGGTAAACTCCACGAGTCTGCTTGTGCGTTTCGATGACAAAACGCTGCGGCTGGATTATTACGCCTTCGACGGTTCGGACACGCTGCTTGAAGCCGGAAAATACGTTATAAATCGCGTAAGATAAATATATTTTGTTTATACGACGCAAGAATTTAAAAACTTTACATCATTTTACCTTGAATTTTAGCGTTTATTGTATATAATAAAATAGTAATAAAAATCCTGAAAGGAAATTAATTGTTTAATGCCTGAAAAACAAAACGACGCCGCCTGCACGCATGACTGTTCGTCCTGCGGTGCAAGCTGCCCGTCGAAAAATAAAGAAAGTCTGCTGGCGCCCGAAAACAAGCTCAGCAATGTAAAAAAGGTGATCGCCGTTGTGTCCGGCAAGGGCGGAGTCGGTAAATCGCTTGTCACCTCCATGCTCGCGGTCGAAATGCGGCGCCGCGGTCATAAAACCGCTGTGCTGGACGCGGATATTACCGGCCCGTCTATCCCGCGCGTATTCGGCGTGAAGGGCGAGGTAACCGGCTGTGAGGACGGTATCTTCCCGCTCAAAAGCAAAAACGGCATCGAAGTAATGAGCGTCAACCTGCTGCTCGAGGGCGAAACCATGCCGGTGGTGTGGCGCGGCCCGGTGATCGCGAACACAGTGAAGCAGTTTTGGTCTGATGTCGTTTGGGGCGACATAGATTTCATGTTCATCGATATGCCGCCGGGAACGGGCGACGTTCCGCTGACGGTGTTCCAGTCGCTGCC
>DHAH01000037.1:12369-13027 GCA_002397345.1 Clostridiales bacterium UBA4959 | reverse complement strand
GTTTCCAAAGCTGTGAATATGGCTAAAATGATGAAAATCCCCGTCCTCGGCGTGGTAGAGAACATGAGCTGGCTCAAGTGCCCCGATTGTAATAAAAAAATTTCACTGTTCGGCGGCGAGATAGCGGAGGATTCGGAAGTCGAGGCGGCGTTCGGCGGCGTGAAGCTGCTGGCGCGCATTCCGCTCGATCCCGCGCTCGCGGCGCTGTGCGACCGTGGCAATATAGAAGATATGCAAAACGATTCGCTCGCGGCGCTCGCCGATACGCTCAGTAAAGAACTGTAAAAACGGCGATACACCCCGTTCGCTTTAAACGAACGGGGTTACCCCACGCACCCATGGAATAAATTATTTTGAATAAGGTACACGCCATGAGCGCAAAAACACGCAAAACTTCCAAAAAGGCGCTGTCGAACCTGCTTTGGCTCGCGATTGCCGCGATTATCGCCGCCGGATTTTATATATACCAGCATACGAACGACGCGTCCGCGGTTAACGGCGGCGCGGCGCATGTCAGCGCGGAGGGCAGCCTGTCGGTGCATTATATCGACGTGGGGCAGGGCGATTCGGCGTTGATTGTTGCACCTGACGGGTCGGCTATGCTCATCGACGCCGGGCCAAATTCGGCTGAGGACGCGCTGCAAGCCTATCTCGGCGC
>DHAH01000037.1:11954-12203 GCA_002397345.1 Clostridiales bacterium UBA4959 | reverse complement strand
GCATTAAAACGCTGCAATATATAGTGTTCACCCACCCGCATGAGGACCACATCGGCGGCGGCGACATGGTGATGAATAAATATACAGTACAAAACGTTATAATGTCGAATGCGGTTACGACCACAACGACGTTTAACCGACTGCTTGACGCGATTAATAAAAGCGGCGCGAAGGTGACGTCGGCAAACGGCAGCATCGGCAAAACTTTCATACTTGGCAGCAATGACGCGGGAGCGGCAGCGGCGGAAT
>DHAH01000037.1:6038-11785 GCA_002397345.1 Clostridiales bacterium UBA4959 | reverse complement strand
CGATTACGGTGATCTCAATGATTCAAGCGTAGTGCTCCGGCTCGATTACGGCGGCGCGTCGTTTCTTTTTACCGGCGACGCCGAAGTGAAATCAGAGAATGACCAACTTAAAAAATACGGCGCGGACGGACTGCGCTGCGATGTGCTGAAGGCAGGACATCACGGCTCGGTTTCCTCAACCTCGCAAAAATATCTCGACGCGGCTGACCCGTCTACAGCGGTTATTTCCTGCGCAAAGATAAACGATTACGGTCATCCGCACGCAGAAACATTGAAAAAGTTTGAGAATGCCGGAGTAAAAGTATACGGCACATACGATTTCGGCACGATTGTCATGCGCACCGACGGCGAAAATATCGAAGTAATCACAAAATAAATATACATAACGGAAGGATTGCCGAAAATGGCGTGGAACGATTTGAAAAACATCGCTTATGAGGAAATCAAGCAGCGCGGGGAAGAGGGCTGCGACGTAACCGGCTGCCGCGAACGGCTCGACGCTTGCGGCGGAGATATCGCCGCGATTATCGCTTTGCTTGATGAAATGGAGAAATTAACGATTTCACCCGATTATCCATTTAACGAACCCAACGGCTGGGAGGAGATAACGGCGCTTTCAACAGGCGATTTGCCGGCGCTTGCCAAGCCCGGCGACGATGAAATTGCCGACCGTATCCATGGCGCGTGGCTGGGGCGCTGCTGCGCCTGCGCGCTGGGCAAACCGTTCGAGGCGTATCCCTATGTCTGCGGCAAGGACGGCGAGGGCGGCTGGACATGGGTAAAACGATGGTTCGAGGAAGCCGGGCAGTGGCCGATTTCCTATTACGCGCCGCGTAGTTCGCCCGCGAAAGAGAAACACGGGCTCGACATTATATGCCATAACTGCACGGCGGAAAAAATCGACACCATGTGCTCCGACGACGATATCCGTTATATGGTTACCGCGCTGCTCATGCTCGAGCGGCATGGAGCGGATTTCGACCCGTTCAACGTCGGCGATATGTGGCATGACAAGCTGACGCTTAACCAGGTCTGCACAGCCGAAAATATCGCTTATATAAACTATGCCAATATAAAGGCTTTCGAAGATTACAGGACGCAGCTCGACTATGTGCGGTGCCACCGCAATCCTTACCGCGAGTGGATAGGCGCGGAGATCCGTATTGACGGCTATGCTTATGCGGCGGCGGGAAATCCGTGGCTCGCCGCGAAGATGGCGTATAACGACGCGGCGTTCTCGCATGTGAAAAACGGTATTTACGGCGCGATGTTCACCGCAGCTGCAATCGCGGCGGCGCTTGCCGGAGCCGGTCCGCGCGAATGCGTCGACACGGGTTTGGCGGTGATTCCCAAAACCTCGCGTTTGTATGCGGACATAAAAAAAGCCGTCCTGTTCGCGGAAGAATCGGCGACGGTCGAGGAGCTGTGCGGCAAGTTGTGGAGCGAGTTCAGCCATTACAACTGGGTGCATACCAACAACAACGTCGCCGCTGTCGCGGCTTCTGTAATATGGGGCAACGGCGATTTCGAGAAGTCGATCGCCACGGCGGTTTTGTGCGGCTGGGACACCGACTGCAACGGCGCGACAGTCGGCTCGATAGCCGGCGCGATGCAGGGCGCGTCAAACCTGCCCGAAAAGTGGACCGCGCCGCTGCGCGATACGCTTTATTCGGAGATCCCCGATTTCCACCCGATAAAAATCTCGGAGTGCGCGCGCAGGTCGTTTGAGATTTATAAAAGATTGAAGAATGTATAAAAATACCGGTATAAATTACATCGTAATTGATGAAATACAAAAAATCGCAAAAGAGTGCAATATTAAAAAAGTCATTCTTTTCGGTTCCAGAGCGCGCGGCGACTACAAAGAGCGAAGCGATATAGATTTAGCGGTTTCCGGCGGAAAAACGGGTGAATTTACAATAAACGTTGATGAAAAAACATCCACGTTGCTAAAATTTGATGTTGTAAATTTAGACGTGCCAAATCAGATGGAATTGCTTGATACGATTCAAAAAGAGGGAATAATTATATATGAAAAAATTTGAAAACTTCTGTAATGCGTTTAAAGAAGAAAATTATATGTGTGATGAGGATAATAATTAATGCCAAAAAAAGTTGCAATTATAATGGGCAGCGACAGCGACCTTGACACGCTGCGCCCTGCCTTTAAAGCGCTGGCGTCGTTCGGCGTGGAATATGAAGCGCGCGTTATCTCCGCCCACCGCACGCCCGAGGTCGCCGCGAAATACGCGTCGGAAGCTGCCGCCAACGGGTTCGGCGTTATGATCGCCGCTGCCGGTAAAGCCGCGCATCTGGCGGGCGCGATTGCCGCGAACACAACCCTGCCGGTTATCGGCGTGCCGGTGAAGTCGTCAACGCTCGATGGGCTTGACGCGCTGCTCTCGACCGTGCAGATGCCCTCCGGCGTGCCCGTCGCAACGGTGGCAATCGACGGAGCGGCAAACGCCGCGTTGCTCGCCGTGCAGATGCTTGCGCTCGCCGAGGATACGCTCGCCGCGAAGCTGGTGGAATACAAGGCGAAGCTCGCCGCCGAAACGCTTGAAAAAGATATGGCGTTACAGGAGAAATTGTAATAGAATAAATAGTATTATCGTAGGGCGGGAGCTTGCCCCCGCCGTTATCGGTACATAAATCCGCCGCCTGCCCGGGTCATCATCTGCCCGGACAGGCGGCGCTGCTTATATCATCACGCGTAAATCCGCGCGTGTATCCGCCGCAGTCGCGGTGATATACGCCTCTTCAAACGGTATCCATTTCTCCTCGAACATGCGCAGCGCGTCCGCGCCGTCGCGCGCCGCAATACGTTCGCGTCGGACGGCGGGTGAAACGTCGAAAAACACCGACAGGTCATAATACCTGCCAAAACGCGGGTGGGTCGCATACGCGCCTTCTATAATCACGAGCGAATTTGCGCCGACATTCGCGGTTCGCGTGATCTTTCGCTCCGCGCAGTCGAAAACGCCGTATGAAAAATCCTCGCCCGACGGCAGTTTTTCAACCACTTCATCCATGAAACGCTCGTAATGGATATTCCCGCCCGGCTCGGCGTACCGCTCCGATGTGCGCAGCTCGGGCGGCAGGAAAAAGTCGTCGCAGTGTATGACATCCGCATCAAATATGCGCGCGAACAACTCTGCCGCGGTCGATTTGCCCGATGCGCAGCGTCCGTCGAACGCGACTGCGGCGCGCCGATTTTTTGGGAGCGCTGATATCGCGTCATAAAGTTTTAAAAGCGCTTCAGGTATCAGTGTTTTCATTTACGGTCAGCTTAAACCTGCGCAGCGTCCATACAATCGGCGGGATCAGCGCGATATGCAGGATTATACCGGGCAGCGCGCCGACAAAATATGCCGAGAAAAACATCGGAAGCGAAAATTTAGCGGGGTCAAATCCCAGCAGCGCGAACTGTGCGATGCCGCCCGCGACGCGCCCGATTATCATCGACGCGATCAGCGTGACGTATATGTAGGAGAATTTTTTAGGCAGCAGCTTATAAATTATACCGGTCGCGACACCGTAAACGGCAAGCTCGAACGCCATCGAGATCGCCACCGGGAACATCGGCGGCGACTGGAACAGTACCGAGCGCAATAACGGTGCGATTACGCCTACCGCCGCGCCCCAAAGCGGACCGCAGATGAAGCCGCAAAGCAGCACGGGGATGTGCATGGGCGACAGCGCTTTCCCGATCTGCGGGATTCCCCCGGTCAAAAACGGCAGGACAAGACACAGCGCAAGGCAGACCGCCGAATATGTAAGGCGGAGCATGTTTTTTCTGGTTCTGTTTTTCATAGTGTCGGGTTTTAATCTCCTAAATAAAAAAATAAACGCCGGAAATATATCCGACGCCTTCATGGTATCGCGCGCCCGCTTGTGCGGGCCGTTGACTAATTTTATTGTTGTGTTTGGATGAAACCGCTAATACTTTACGCGGCATCGTCCCTTGAATGGTTATACCGTTTACCACGGCAGACGTCCCGCTTCATGCGGAACAATTGGGCGTATTATATCATATTCCGGATAATTTGTCAAATAAAAAAGAAACGGGGATACGGTCGCTTTTTAAAAAAAGCTCCGCAAAAACTTTAATTAAAATTATTGGGACATAATGCCAAGCGGAACTTTTCCCCGTACTCAATCAAAACGGCGGGTGTTATCCCGCCGTTTTATTGCCTTGTTTATAAGCCTACCGCGGCGCTTTTTGCATAAATGCTGCTCGCCGACGTGCCGGCTCCGCCATACGCCGCCTGAAAATCCGCACTCGCGGGATTTTCAAGTTACGAGGTTATAAACATTTTCTCATATGCTCAAGCGCGCCCTTCTCCAGACGCGATACCTGCGCCTGAGAGATACCGATCTCACTGGCAATTTCCATTTGAGTCTTGCCTCCGAAAAACCGCAGTCCGAGTATCGCCTTTTCGCGGTCGGACAACGCGCGCATCGCTTCGCGCAGCGAAATATCGTCGAGCCACACTTCCTCTGTACCTCCGTTATCGCTTACGGTATCCATTACGCAGACGGAATCTCCGCTGCCATCAGAACCGTAAACTGGATCGTACAGACTGACCGGGTCGATTATTGCTTCGAGCGCGTCGATGATTTCTTCGCGCTTGTGTGTGTCGCCTTCCTTTTGCAGCTCCGCGGCGATGTCGTCCACCGTCGGCTCGCGTGCCATCGACTTTGATAACCGTTCCCTTATCGACAGCGCCCGATACGCCAAATCGCGCGTCGAGCGGCTGACCCGTATCGCGTTATTGTCACGCAGATATCGTTTCAATTCGCCGATTATCATGGGTACGGCGTACGTCGAGAATCGCACGTCAAGTTCGGTATTAAAATTGTCAACCGCCTTAATCAGCCCGATGCATCCGACCTGAAACAGGTCGTCGAGGTTCTCTCCCCGGTTCGCAAACCGCTGGATGATACTCAGCACCAGGCGCAGATTCCCGCCAATGAGTTTTTGACGCGCTTCACCGTCGCCTTTTGATGCGGCGGCAAGCAGCGTTTTTTTCTCATTTTCGGTCAGCGTCTTAAGCTTCGAGGTGTCAACCCCGCAGATTTCAACTTTACCGTAAAACATCCGGCTCACTCCTACACGAAAGAAAAATCATCGTGCTAAGAGTATTGCCGCGATATTACATGCTTTATGCATGGGAATAAACGGCACGCGCTTCAGATGTCAGCCGATTAAAGCCGCGTCTGTATAAAAACAGGCTTTCAACTGCGTTTTTTATTCAAAATAGATTAAGACTACCTTTATAGTTATAATAATGGTGTGCAATTTTATATTTATCTATTGACACTGCTGTAATATGCTGGTATTATAGTAATATTATAACCGATAATACGGGTCACAATTAAGGGAGGATATCGTATGAAACGTTTCATTTCTTTATTGCTCACAGTACTGATTTTTATCACAGCGGCAGGCTGCGGTAAAAGTTCGGGTACAAACGCATCCGGCGGTACCACCGATGAAACAGTATCCGACGCGGATACCGCCGACACCAGGTTTGACAACATAGACTTTGGCGGACGCGAATTCCGCGTGCAAAGCTCCTCGGACTCGAGCGACGCAACCAACGCCAACGCCATGATCGCGGGCTCCGGCGTTATGAACGCCGAGATTGTCAACGATGCCGTTTATAACCGCAACGCCAAAATCGAAGAAAAACTTAAAATTAAACTCGTTTTCACACCTTCCGAATACTCCTACAGCAACGCCA
>DHAH01000037.1:1412-5921 GCA_002397345.1 Clostridiales bacterium UBA4959 | reverse complement strand
CCTACAGCAACGCCAGCGCCTCAATCCGCAAATTTGTATTGGCAGGCGACGATACATATGACCTGATCATAAATGACCTGCGTTCTATCGCGGAGCTTTCGGCTGAAGGACTGTTTAAAAATATATACGGTTCCAAAATTATCGACCTCCAACGCAGCTATTGGTATAAAAGCTACATGGAAGACCTGATGGTAGTCAAGGGCGGCATGTATATACTCGCGGGCGACTATTTCATGGACGTCCTCGCAAGCTGCCACGTACTTTATTATAATAAGGACATTATAAACGATAACTACGGCAGCGGAGATGTCGTATACGACTATGTTTTCGACGGCACCTGGACGCTTGACAAGATGATCGAGATGGTAACCGATACCGCGCGCGACCTTAACGGCGACAGCAAGATGAAGCCGGGCGATCTTTACGGTTTCAACTGCGTCGGTACCTGGGGTTCCGCCATTCCTGTGCTTATCGCGACAGGCGTACAATTTGTTTCACGCGACAACGATTCGATAGAATTTATATTTAACAACGAACGCAGCATAAAAATCCTCGAAAAAATGAACGAGCTTTTCTACAGCCCCGGAACGCTCACCTCCACCCCCGACCTGCTGGCTTTACGGAAACTCTTCGGATCGGGCAACACCGTTTTCATGGGATATAACCGGCTCGGCGATCTTGCAAACATGCGTGAAATCGAATTCCCGATCGGCGCGGTTCCGTATCCGAAGCTCGATACCGAGCAGAAGGACTATGTGACGAGTACGCACGATACGACCGAAGTCGGCGGTATCCCAATAACCGTACAAGATATGGAGTTTATAACCACCGTGATCGAAGCGCTCAGCGCAGCCACGTCCGAAATTGTGCTGCCCGAATATTATGAAAATTCGCTTAAAGTAAAATACGCCAGAGACAACACTGTCGCCAAGATGATCGACATCATCCACGACTCGATAAGCTCTCCGTTCGCGCTTGCGTATGACAACATGACCTCAAGCTTTATGCTCGGCTCAACTTTCTGCACGCCGCTCGGCAGCAAAAAGACCGATTTCGCTTCGTTCTACGCTAAAGGCGAAAAAGGCGCAAAAAAGCAGATGGAAAAATTGGAGGAAAAGTTTATTAAAGTATTAAACGATGCCGCCGGAGCCAATGCGGAAACAACCGCGGCGGGATAAATAATTTAAACAATATAGAAAATATAAAATTACAAAATATCGTAAGATATTAACTTGCCCCGATACAATAGTTTATGATATATTATACACATGATCAAATATATCATAAACGGTGTCCGCGTCGATTCCGTAGAGCAGAAATGTCTGCGTATAAGCCGGGGCGTAAATTTGTTGAACTGCTTTTATACATCACGTCGCCCAGCGATAACGCGGTTATTGACCGCGGTTTTCGCTGGGCGCGACCTGTATTGCGCGCAGTAAAGCAAAATAACATATATTGTATATGAGGTAACTCCATGACAGGAAAAGAATTATTATTTCGCGCATTGAAAAACGAGGAAACCGAGCGTACCCCTTGGGTGCCGTTTATAGGCTGCCACGCGGCAAGCCTTATCGGCGTGAGCGCCGACGAATTTTTTAAGAGCGCCGACCACATTGTAAACGGTGTGTCAAAAGCTGTCGAACTGTACCGTCCCGACGGTATACCGGCATTGTTCGATTTGCAGCTCGAAGCGGAGGCAATGGGCTGCGACTTGAAATGGGCGCCGGAAAATCCGCCGTCCGTGGCAAGCCACCCGCTGGAGGAAGATAGAGACATATCTAAAATTAAAATTCCGACCGCGTCTGACGGACGGTTCCCCGTTGTGCTCGACGCCACAAGGCGGATCTGCCGGAGTCACGGCGACAGCGTTGCCGTCTATGGACTGATTACCGGTCCGTTCACGCTGGCGCTCCATCTGCGCGGCACCGATATTTTCTATGACATGATCGACGAGCCGGATTACATGAAAGAACTGATGTCGTTTACACAGAAAGTCGCGATTGCGACCGCGGACATGTACATCGACGCGGGCTGCGACGTGATAGCGCTCGTTGACCCCATGACCTCTCAGATCTCGCCCGAAAATTTCGCGGAGTTTGTTTCGCCATATGCGTCCGCCGTGTTCGAACACATCAAAGTGCGCGGTAAATTAACCAGCTTTTTTGTGTGCGGCAACGCCAAACGCAACGTGGAGGAAATGTGCAAATGCGCGCCCCACAATATCTCGGTGGACGAAAACATCCCGCTGGATTATGTAAAAGAAGTGTGCCAAAAATACGGTGTTTCGTTTGGCGGCAATATTAAATTAACCGTCACGATGCTGTTCGGCACGCCCGCCGACAATATAAACGACGCGCAGAACTGCGTCACAATCGGCGGCAATAAAGGATTTATCTTGGCGCCCGGCTGCGATATACCCTTCGCCGTACCCTCTGACAACATCAAAGCCGTGACCAGTTTCGTGCATGGCGAGGTCGCGGACTTTTTGGAAAGCTCCTCGGTGCTGGACGGCGTTGCTTATGAGCTGCCCGATTATAAAACCGAGAAAAAGGTTATCATAGACGTTGTCACGCTCGACAGCGCCTCCTGCGCGCCCTGCCAGTACATGATGAACACCGTAATCGCGGCGTGTCAGGGGCTGGACGACAAGGTGAATTATATCGAGCACAAGGTAAAAGAAAAAGAATCGGTGGTGTGCATGCTTAAACTGGGCGTGACCGCCATCCCCACGATTTGCATTGACGGCGAGATACGGCATGCCAGCATTATTCCCGACGTGCCGGCGCTCCGTGCCGAGATCGAGCGCGAAATCTCGAAAAAATCGGGGATATGACTTCCGCGCCGCATAAAATCAAGCTCATCGATTTGTCACAGCCCTGCACGGCTTGCCTTATAACCTGCAATCTGCTCGTTGAATCGCTCGAAAAGGTTAAAAAAGCGCGCAGCGACGTCGAAGTTGAAATCGTCACACTCGAGCACCCGCGCGAGCTTACCTCTTTTCCGGAGGTGGAGGTGGAATCCATGCCACTGCTGATCATCGACGGCGACCAAGTAAGTGCAGGCAGCTTTCTGACGCCGCGCCAGATTATCTCGATGCTCGGCGATTAAAAGAAACGAGTACGCTGGGGAAATTTATAAAAAATTCTTTAGCGAATGGGGCGGGGCATCATATGCCTCCAAGCGCATCCCCGTCCTTGTCCCCGTCTCACACCATTTTCAAAGGAGTAAACAATCTATGTCTGCACGTTTAATTGTTGTCGGCGGCTTTTTGGGCGCGGGCAAAACCAGCGCGATATTGCGGCTGGCGGATATGTTCATCGCCGACGGCAAAAAGGTGGGGATCGTCACAAACGACCAGAGCGAAAACCTTGTCGATACCCATTTCCTGCGCGGCGAGGGCAAAACCGTACTCGAGGTCACGCGCGGCTGCTTCTGCTGCAATTTTGACGGATTTACGTTGAAGCTGCGGTCAATGTCGCAAACCGAGTTCCCAGATGTGATACTTGCCGAGCCGGTCGGAAGCTGCACCGATCTTGTCGCCACGATTTTCAAGCCCATGATGAACAGCTATACGCGCGATTTCAAGCTTGCGCCCCTGTCGGTGCTTGCCGATCCACGCCGTATAAAAAAATTTATCACAGCCGCAAAGACCGGTTTTATTAACGAAATAAACTATCTTTTCGATAAACAGCTTTCGGAAGCCGATATAATACTGATAAATAAATGCGATTTGCTTGACGGGAGCGAGCTTGACGAAATTACAACGTTTTTACGTAAGAATTATCCCGGAGCCGAAGTCATGCCCGTCTCAGCGCTAACCGGCGAAGGTTATGACGCGTGGCTGGACAAACTCACGCAGGGCAACGCGGCGGATAAACCGTCGTGTGAGATAGATTATGACATTTACGCGCGCGCCGAAGCCGCGCTCGGTTGGTATAACAGTTTTACGACGGTCACCACGCCGGTGAAAACCGATATAAACGCCTTTGTCGCATCCATGCTCGAGCGAATACGGCTCGAATGCTCGGCGAACGGTTACGAGATCGCGCATATCAAGGCTTATGCGGTCACGGGACTGGACAGCGTAAAAGCGTCGATAACCGCGACTGACGGCACGGTGAGCTTTGCAAAAAAATCGGAGTTCAACGCTGAAAAATTTAATTTGATTCTCAACGCGCGGGTTGAAGCCTCGCCCGGGGAACTCGAGTGTATTTGCGAACATTCGATGAAAAGCACCGCCGCCGATATGAACGCGGAGCTGTGCGATTACAGAGCGGAATGTTTTGCGCCGTCGTATCCTACGCCAAAACATCGAATGAAGTAACTAATACTAAAATTCGATAATTAATGAAAAAAATCCGCGCTAAAACCCACATATTCAAGTTTTAGCGCGGATTTTTACCGAATTTATAATCAAATTTAAGTATAATAATACTAAAATTTGATAGTTATACTAAAATTCGATAACTAATGAAAAAAAATCCGTGTCAAAACCTATATATTCAAGCT
>DHAH01000037.1:1080-1242 GCA_002397345.1 Clostridiales bacterium UBA4959 | reverse complement strand
TTATAATCGAATTTAAGTATTAATGAAGTTTATAATCGAATTTAAAATAAATAACAGGGGCGCCTGCGCGTGTGCGCCGTCGCCCCTGATTATTATTAATCCGCTAACCCTTCCAGCACCGCGATCATTTCCCGCCAATCGCGGATATGCAGATGCCCGCTA
>DHAH01000037.1:544-844 GCA_002397345.1 Clostridiales bacterium UBA4959 | reverse complement strand
AGCCTTCGATGTCCGCTTTTACATTGTCACCGCAGAACCATACGTCCCGGGCGTCAAGTCCGGCTTTTTTAAGCGCAAGCTCGAACAGTAAAACGTTAGGCTTGCGGAACATATATTCGCTCGACGCGAGGATAAACTCGAATTTATTTCGCGACAGCAAGCGGTTTATCCGCTCGATAAGCGCGTCGCCCGAAAAACCGATATTGCTTATCACGCCGCTGCGGATACCCCTGCCGTTTATGTAATCGAGCATTTCGGCGGCATATGGCATGATCCCGCCGGTAGAGGTGTTGTCCCAAA
>DHAH01000037.1:0-431 GCA_002397345.1 Clostridiales bacterium UBA4959 | reverse complement strand
CCCTTTCCGCTTCGGAGAGGGTTATCGAAAGTTCGATTTCGAGATATTCATACAAGAACTTTTGGAATTGACGCTCGTGCAGTTCCAATCCCAGCTCGCGGGCGGCGCCGATTTTCGCAAACAGCTCCTGCGAATAATCGCAAACTTGTTTAGGCGTCAGGTTGTTTTTGTTGCTCTTCACATATTTGAACAACGCTTCTTCGCCGCGCAGAGCATCATAACCCGGCTCATACAACAGGGTGTGACCGTAGTCAAAAACAATCATTTTAGGTATTGTGAGCATATCGCGCCGCTCCGTTCTTTTTTAAATAATTTTATAGCCCATCAGGCTTGTTTTGCTTGATGGGCTATCTTTTTGCGGCAAATTTAAATTTGCCGGTTTGGAGCTGCTAGTCAGAATCGAACTGACGACCTCATCCTTACCAAGGATG